>NZ_JAVWUP010000040.1:0-19327 GCF_036667095.1 Gordonibacter sp.
GCTTCATACCGACCGCACGCCATCGCGGGCGTATCGTTTCTCTCGAACGTGCTACCATAGTCGAAACCGAATACGATGCAGGGGTACCGAAGCGGACGCGAGCCCGCAGACGTTGAGAAGGCATCAGCCTAACCCTTTGAACCTGTCAGCTAATACTGGCGTAGGAAGCATTCTTTCATCAAGAAGACGCCCGCCGGTATCGGCGGGCGTCTTCTTGCTTCCCCGGAAGGAGCGCGGAACCTTGATCGACAAAGCGGAAATCAAAAAGCAGTTGGTGCAGGCGGCCGAAGAGGTGCGCAGAACAACCCCGATGGCGGGGTCCATCACCAACGCAGCCACCATGAGTTTCGTAGCAAACGCGCAGATCGCGGCAGGAGGGTCGGCCGCCATGGTGTACCTGGCCGAAGAGGCCGAGTTCCTCGCCCAGGCGGGTGGCGCCTTCTACGTGAACATGGGCACGCTACTACCGGTCCATGAGGAATCGATCCCCCATGTGGCGCGCATCCTGTCCGATGCGGATAAGCCGTGGGTGCTCGACCCGGTCGGCATCGGCATCGGGTCGCTGCGCACCGCCGTGCTGCACCAGCTCAAAGCCTACAAACCCAGTATCATCCGCGGCAACGCCTCCGAGGTCATCGCACTTGCCGGCCTTTGGGAGCTGGAAGGGGGCGGCGACGCATCGCGCGTCCGCGGGGTGGACTCGACCGACGCCGTGGACGCCGCACGCCAGGCCGCCCTCTCGTTGGCCGCCTGGACCGGAGGGGCCGTCGCCGTATCCGGGGAGACCGATCTGGTCGTGTGCGACCAGATGGTTATCTCGTCACGTGGAGGCTCGCCTCTCATGGAGAAGATCACTGGGTCGGGGTGCTCGCTGGGCGGTGTCGCCGCCGTGTACGCAACCAGCGCCTCGCCCTTCATCGCCGCCCTGGCCGCAACGAATGTCTACAATGTAGCGGGCAGGCGCGCCTCGCAGCGAACCACAGCGCCCGGCAGCTTCCAGGTGGCGTTCCTCGACGAGCTCTACACCGCAACGCCGCAAGATATCGCCAATAACCCCTTCGAAGTTTTGGAGGCATAAATGAACACCCTCGTAGCTGTTGCTATAGCACCGCTCGGAGTGGGAGACGAACTGGCCGAACACGTCTCCGAGGTCGTTCGCGTGATACGCGAGTCGGGCTTGCCGAACCGGACCAATTCCATGTTCACCGAGATCGAAGGGGACTGGGACGAGGTGATGCGCGTGGTGAAGGAAGCGACGTTCGTGCTGGCCGAAAAGGGCATCCGCACCGAAGTCGTGCTGAAAGCCGATGTGCGCCCGGGGTTCTCCAACATGATGGAACAGAAAGTCGCCAAAGTCGACGATATTCTAGGGGCGTAGCAAGCCGGACGACAGAAAGAGCGTCGACTGCCTACAGGGCCGTCGGCGCTCTTTCTGTATCCAGAGGCGATTCGCCCTCGGAACTTTCGTTGCGCCCCTACAGCATACGGGCGCGCAGCTCTTCGTCGCTTCGGGAAGACAGGTACGCCGGCGGAATATCGAAGAGCGTCTTACACCCTACCTGACCTTCCTGGCTCATGCGATGTGCGGCGCGGGCGCAGGCAGCCAGTACGCTGCCGGTGAACTCGGGGTTCGAATCGAGCGCGAGCGAGTATTCAACCACATGCTTATGCTGGCCGTTCTCGCCGGTAACGCCCGAGCGAATGACCGAGCCGCCGTGCGGGATACCGGCATGGTCGCGGTCGAGCTCTTCCTGCGCGATAAACGTCACTGTGGTGTCGTAGTCGGCGAAGTAGTTCGGCATCTCGACGATGGCGCGCTTGATGGCGGCCTTGTCGGCGCCGTCCTTTGCCACGACGTAGCACTCGCGGGTATGCTTCTGGCGCGTGGTTAGCTCGGGATTCTCGCCGTTGCGCACCGCCTCGAGCGCCGCAGGCACCGGCACCGTGTACTGGCGCGCGTCGGCCACGCCCTCGATGCGGCGGATGGCGTCGCTGTGGCCCTGAGAAACGCCGCGGCCCCAGAACGTGTAGTCGCGTCCCTCGGGCAGCACGCTGCCGGCGTAGAGGCGCGCAAGAGAGAACATGCCCGGGTCCCAGCCGGCCGAAATGACGGCCACCGTGCCGGCAGCACGAGCCGCCACGTCGACGTTAGCAAAGTGGACAGGAATGTTCGCATGCGTGTCGAACGAATCCACCACATTGAACAGACCCGCGCATTCGGGCGTCTGCTCGGGCAGGTCGCGCGCACTGCCGCCGCAGAGCACGAGCACGTCCACGTCGCCTTTGTGCGCGGCCATGTCGTCGGCAGAATACACCGGCACGCCCTCGGTCAGCACCGCAAGCGTCGCCGGGTCACGTCGCGTGAACAGCGCCACCAGCTCCAAGTCGTCGTTCTGGCCGCACGCCAGCTCGACGCCGCGCCCTAAGTTGCCGTATCCCAAAATACCCACACGCGTTTTCGCCATGTCCTGCCTCCTCAAATCGGTTTTCGAGGAGAAAGATACCATACCAACATTGCAGGGATGTTAAACACCGGTCTCAAAACGCAAACAGAGCACGCGGCGGTCAACGACACGTCACGGACAGCACCTTCTCCACCTGCACCGCACACACCTTGAACTCGGGGGTCTTCGACACGCGGTCGAGAGCGGCGATGGTCAGCCAGTTGCTGTTGCCATCTTGGAAGTGGAAGGGCATCCACGTTTCACCGGGCGACGTCTTGGCTGACACGCGCGCTGCGACTTCCACCTCACCGCGGCGTGAGGACACGCGCACGCGGTCGCCGTCGGCGATGCCGCGCCGGGCAGCGTCGCACTCGTTCAGCTCGATGAACGACTCGTCCGTCATTTCATCCAGCCCCGCCGTGCGCCCGGTCATCGCACGCGCATTGTACTGGTAAAGGATGCGACCCGTCATCAGTACCAGCGGGTATTCCACGTCCGGCAGCTCGGCCGAAGGCCGGTACTCGGGCGTGGCGAAGGCACCCACCCCTAACGCGAATGCGCTCACGTGCAGGATGGGCGTGCCGGGATGCTCGGTGGTCGAGCACGGCCACTGGAGGCCCCGCCCCGCAACCGCCTTCCCGTCGAGGCGCGCATGGGAGATGCCGCCGTAGGTCGGGGTCAGCGAGGCTATCTCGTCCATAATCTGCGCCGCATCCAAGCGTGGCTGCGCCAAGCCCATGCGGTTCATGACCTCGGTGAAGATGTCCGTATCGAGGCGGGCACCCCCGGGCCCGTCCGTCGCCTTGCGCACACGCTGCACCCGCCGCTCGGTGTTGGTGAACGTACCCTCCTTCTCCGCATAGCTGCGGCCGGGCAAGACCACGTCGGCATACTTCGCCGTATCGGTCATGAACAGGTCGTCCACCACGAGGAAGTCCAGCGCCTCGAGCGCGCGGATCACGTGGTGCGTGTCCGCGTCGGTGCGCACGGGGTCTTCCCCAAACAGGAACAGGCCCTTGATGCGGCCTTCCGTCATCGCAGGGAAGCACTCGGTAGCCTTGAGGCCGCGCCCGCGAGCAAGAGGCACGCCCCAGGCCTGCTCGAACTTCGCCGCGGCGACCGGGTCGTCCACCTTCTGGTAACCCGGATAGTCATCCGGGCCGGCACCCATGTCGCACGCGCCCTGCACGTTGTTCTGGCCGCGCAGCGGGTTCACGCCCGTGCCGGGGCGTCCGAGGTTGCCCGTCAGCATAGCCAAGTTCGACAGCGCCATCACGCCGTCGGTACCGGTCGAATGCTCAGTCACGCCCAGGCAGTACAGGATGGCTGCGCGGTCGGCAGCGGCGTACATCTTGGCTGCAGCGACCAGATCGCGCCGGTCAATACCGCAGACCTCCTCGGCCCACGCCGGCGTGCACTCGCGCACCGTGGCCGCCAGGATCTCGAAGCCCTCGGTGCGCCCGCGCACGAATTCCTCATCGTAGAGACCCGCGCTCACCAGGTAGTTCGCCACGCCGTTCGCGAAGGCCACGTTCGTGCCGGGCCGCAGCTTCAGGTGGATGTCGGCGCGGGCGGCAAGCCCGATGTCGCGTGGGTCCACCACGATCAGCCGGCAACCGCGCTCCACCGCAGCGCGCAGCTGCATGCCAATGACCGGATGAGCCTCTTCGGGGTTCGACCCCACGAGCATGATGACATCGGCGTGCCGCACCACGTCATCGATGGAGTTCGTCATCGCTCCCGAGCCAAGCATGGTCGCCAGACCGGCGACGGTGGGAGCGTGTCAAACACGCGCGCAGCAGTCCACGTTGTTCGTGTGGAATGCCGCGCGGGCCATCTTCTGGAACAGGTACACGTCCTCGTTCGTGGAGCGCGAGCAGGCGAAGGCCGCAAGGGAATCGCCGCCGTAGCTGTCGCGCAATTCGGCGAAGCGCCCGGCCACCAGATCGAGGGCCTCGTCCCACGTCGCCGGTTCGAACGCGCCGGTTGCGGGGTTTTTCACCAGCGGGGTGCGCAGACGGTCGGGCGCATCCACGAAGTCGAAGCTGGCCGAGCGTCCCTTCACGCAGAGCATCCCCTTGTTGGACGGCCCCGGCGCTCCCAGCGCGTCCACGATGCGGCCGCCATCCACCAGCAAATCAAGCTGGCACCCCACGCCGCAGTGCGGGCAGGTGGTGCGCGCCGCGGTGACCGCTTCCGCCCGATAGCCTACACGGCGCTTCTCGGAAAGCGCGCCGGTCGGACACGCCTGCGCGCAGTTGCCGCACGACTCGCACGCCGTCGCACGCCAGTCGGCCCCGAAAGGCGCTTCGATGGTCGTGAGCACGCCACGCTTGCCCGCACGCAGCGTATGGTTGCGCGCAGCCGCGTTGCAGGCCCCGACGCAACGTTGGCAGCGAATGCAGCGGGCGGCGTCATAGGAAAGGAAAGGGTTGCCCTCGACTACAGAGGCAGCCCGAGCAGCAACGCCACTCCCGGCCACAGGGGTGGCCTTCGCGCTCCCGCGGCCCTCATCGGAAGAAACGGCCTTCGCGCTGCCCGCGCCCCCAGCCCGCCGCGATCCGCCGCACCCTGCCTCGTGCACGCCAAGCTCGCGGCAAAGCGCCTGCAGTTCGCACGCGCCGTCGCTCGCGCATACCGTACATTCCTCCAACGACCCGATACCGTGGTCGGCGAGCAGCAGTTCCAGCGCAATGCGCCGGTAGGCCGCGAGCCGCGCGGATTCCGTCTGCACCGCCATGCCGTCCCGCACGACGGTCGCACACGCCGGGACCGGGCTCTCCGAGCCCTCCACGTCAACCATGCACACCCGGCACGAACCGACGGCGCTCACGTCCTTCAAGTAGCAGAGCGTAGGGATGCGCACGCCGGCCGCACGCGCAGCTTCCAGCAGCGTGGCGCCCTCCACTGCCTCGTAGGCGATGCCGTTTATCGTGATGCTAGGCATAGCGCCTGCCTCCCTCCAGCACGCCGCAGCCGAAATGGTCGCACCGCAGGCAGCGCCCGCACTCCTGCACGACCTCTTCGCGGCTCATGCCGATTTCCACCTCTAAAAAATCCTGCTTGCGCTCCCGCGCGGGGCGTTCGACCATTTCCACGCGACCCTTGGGCACGCGGTCGTTCTCGCGCGCCAAAGGAACTTCCACCTCGCAGACAAGCTTGTGGTGATAGCCCAAGTGCTCGTCGATGTTGTGAGCAGCCACCTTGCCGGCAGCAATCGCCCGTATCACCGTCGAGGGTCCCGTTTGGCAGTCGCCACCCACGAACACGCCGTCCAGCCCGGACGCCGCCAAAAACTCGTCGGCCTCGAAGCAGCCCCGGTTCGTAGCCATGCCATACTCCTCAAAGGGCGCAGCTACCACGTCCTGGCCCACCGCCACCAGAACCACGTCGGCCTCGATGCGGCGCTGCGGCTTGTCGGCCGCAACCGGCGCCGGCCTACCCCCGCGCACAGCGCCTATCATCTGCGGTTGCGTGATCAGCGCCGCGCACCTCCCGTCCGCACCCGCCTCGACGGCTACCGGCGCCTCCAGCTCGATCATCTCCACGCCCTCTGCCACCGCGCTGTTCACCTCGGCAGGCAGCGCCGTCATGTCGTCTTTGCGACGGCGGTACACCACGGACACTTCCGCAGCCCCGGCACGCACCGCCGTACGCGCACAGTCCATAGCCACATTGCCGCCGCCTATCACCACAACCCGTTGCCCCACGTAGTCGGGATAGGCGCCGTCGCCAACGCGCCCCAGCAGGTCAACTGCCGACACCACGCCTGGCGCATCGATCCCCTCGATACGCAGGCGCTTGCCCGCCTGCGCGCCCACCGCCACATACACCGCATGGAACGCACCTGCTATCTCGCGCATGCGCTCCGCATCGATACGCTCGCCGCAGCGCGCCGTGATGGTACCCGAGGACAAGATGCCGCGGATATCCTCGTCCAAGCGCTCGCGAGGGAAGCGGTAGGCGGGGATGCCGTAGCGCAGCATGCCGCCCAGCTGCTCGCGCTCCTCAAACACCGTCACGCGATGCCCCCTAAGCGCCAGGAAGTACGCACAGGTAAGCCCACTTGGCCCGCCTCCGACAACCGCCACGGTGCGCGCAGTGTCCACGCTGCGCGGGGCGGGCGGCACGGCGTCAGCCGGCGCCTGGTCGACCGCGAACTTCTTGATGCCCCGGATGTTCAGCGGCGCATCGATGAGCGCGCGGCGGCACCGCGCCTCGCACGGATGCTCGCACACAAACGCGCAGGCGGTCGGAAACGGGTTGTCCTTGCGCACCATGTTCACCGCGCCCGCATAGTCGCCCTCGGCCACCAGTGCGATATAGGCAGGCACGTCCACATGAGCCGGGCAGAGCGTCTCACAGGGAACCGTCTGATCGACGCCTCGGCCGCACCGGCCCGCCTCCACATGGCTGCGATACTCGTCGGCAAAATCGTCCAAGCCCTGCAGCACGACGGCGGCCGCCTCATAGCCGATCGCACAGTCGGACGTGTCGCGCACCATCTCGGCAAGCACCCTTACGCGCTCGAGCACAGCCTCGTCCGCCATGCAGGCCACCACCTGCTCCAACAGCTTGGCAAGCTGCGGCAGACCGTCGCGGCACGGCACGCACTTTCCGCACGTCTGCGCAGCGCTCGCCTGTAAAAGCGACAGCTGCACCGCAAGCGGACACGAGCCGGGCGGCGTCGCTTCCACGCGGCGTGCGAACCGTTCGGTATATGAAGCGATGCGTACGTCAGCAGAAGCTTTCGGCGCAATCGACAGTCTTACCAACGTTTCCTCCCGGCTTATCGACACCAACGACCATTCGTCCTCCGTGCAATTCTAACGCATCCGCTCTCATGGGACGCAGCTGCCCCTCCGATAATCGGGAGAAGAGCCCCTACCCCAGACCAACGAGTCCACACCAAGCGCAATCAACTACGACGGTCGCGTATTCCAGTCGAAGGAGAACACCGACAACGGCGAGGTGGATGCACGCACGAGCTTTCGCTATCGCCAACGTGGAACCGTCGTCTGGGCCGAGTACGACGGCGGCGACATCGTGCAAGGCCACCTGCTGGGCACGGTCGACGCGCGCGGCGGCCTTCGCTTCCACTACCACCACCTCAACGCACAAGGCGAAATGCGCGCGGGCGTTTGCGAGAGTACGCCCTGCCTGCTTCCCGACGGACGGCTGCGCATGGAAGAGTCCTGGCAATGGCTCACCGATGACTGCTCTGCCGGGCACTCAGTTATCGAAGAGGCCTGAGCAGCTTCGCGGATCACCGAAGAACACCGACAGCAAATCAGCAGGGGCGCTCCCAGCAAACTGCTAGAGGAGACGGCTTGTGCAACCCGGTATAGCCCTTCCACAAATCGTCGATTCCAAATATATGGCTTAAATAGTCATGGACAAAATATGGCCTCGGGGCTGCCATTTTCGAGAATCGGCTACACAGCAAAATGAAAACCCCAGGTGGCAAAAACCCAAACCAAGAGATTTGCGTCCAAAGATTGCCCCGAGGCCTGTTTTTGTCCACGTAAGGCCAAACGCTTCTCAGTCACCGACCGACCCCCTTAAAGCCACGCCTCCTAGTTCCCGAATCTCCCGGACATCAAATCACCTTCTCCTAATTCTGACGACCCGAGAAATCATTTTGATAGACGGAGAGCAATTTTGCGCAGGCATCTGCCGCGCACCCGTATAGCGAAGGGTGTATAACTCGCACGTTATGCGTGCTTGCCAGCACAAAACCTTTATCCCGATAAGCGCAAGCAACAACCCGTTGCTTGCGCAGCGCTCGCCCGACATGGTTCAATGATCAAGCCGGCATCGCAACCTGCCACCGCCCGCACCAACACGTAGAACTCCGCCAATGCGGCGCGCCCAAAACGCAAAGACACCGTCGAGCATCCGGCATGCGCCCTTTCCCTCTTCCGTTTCTCCTGTACAATGGGGCGCACACCAGCTATCTCTAAGCATCACGAAAGGCAGCGCCATGTCGGAGCACGTATTCTACGAGGATGTAACCGCCGAAGGGCACCTCATCGACTCGAACATCTTAGGCAAGATCATGAGCGGTATCGTCGAGCTCGATGGCGCCTTCGAGATGCTGTCGCTGGACATCGGGCGCGGCAATGAGAACCCCTCCACCATCACCATGCGCGTCTCGGGTACCAGCAGAGAGCACCTGGCCGAGATACTGAAAGCCATCCATGAACAGGGCGTAACCCCGCTGCACCCCGAAGACGCACGCACGCAACCGGCGCCGGCCGACGGCGTGTTCCCCGAAGACTTCTACTCGACGACGAACCTGACCACGTTCATACGCCTGGGCGGCCAATGGGTGCGCGTCGCCAACACGGAGATGGATCTGGGCATTCGCATCGACGAGCAGACGCAGACCGCAGCCGGCACGCCCATCGGGCGCGTGAAGGCAGGCGACCTGTTCGTCGTGGGGCAGGCGGGGCTGCGCGTCGTGTCGCAGGAGCGTCCGCGCGAGAAGGCGGCGTTCGAGTTCATGAACTCCACGGTAAGCAGCGAGAAGCCGAAGGCGCAGATCGTCAAGCAAGTCGCCTCGCTTCTGCGCGAGGTACGCGACAGCGGACGCAAGACCATCGCTGTCGCCGGCCCAGCCGTCGTCCATACCGGAGCAGCCGAGCATCTAGCCCGCCTGGTCCGCCACGGCTACGTCGGCGTGCTGTTCGGCGGCAACGCCGTAGCCACGCATGACATCGAGACAGCGCTGTACGGCACCTCGCTCGGCATCAACATGAAAAGCGGCGCGCCCGTCCCCGGCGGCAGCGAGCACCACCTGCGCGCAATCAACCGCATAAGAGCTGCCGGCAGCATCCGCGAGGCCGTCGAAAAAGGCGTGCTGAAAAGCGGTCTCATGCACACGCTCGTACAGACGGAAACTCCCTACATCCTGGCAGGATCCATCCGCGACGACGGCCCGCTGCCCGATGTCATCACCGACGTGATCGAGGCGCAGGAGGCCATGCGCACGTGGTGCCAGCAAGCTGGTGCCTGCATCATGCTGTCCACCATGCTGCACTCCATCGCCACCGGCAACATGCTGCCCGCTTCCGTGACCACCGTATGTGTGGACATCGATCCTGCCGTGGTGACCAAGCTGGCCGACCGCGGCAGCTGGCAAACCATCGGCGTCGTCACCGACGTGGGACTGTTCCTCGAGCAGCTGGCCAACGAGCTGGGCTGTTAGAGGAACCGCTTCAACCTCTCCACTTCGTGCGCAGCTCCCAGAATGCCACGGCACTGGCTGCCGCCACGTTGAGCGAGTCCACGTCGTGGTCCATGGGTATCTTCACGGTGTAGTCGCACTGCGCGATGGTAGAAGCCGCAAGGCCGTCGCCCTCGGTGCCCAGCACTAAAGCGAGTCGTTCGCAGGCCCGCAGGCGCTCGTCTTGCAACGGCAGCGCGTCGTCGGCAAGCGCGAGAGCAGCTGTCTTGAATCCCAGGTTGCGCAACAGCGGCACACCCTCCGGCGCCCAGTCGCGCACCTGTCCGATGCGCGTCCACGGCACTTGGAACACCGTCCCCATGGACACGCGGGCGGCACGGCGGTACAGCGGGTCGTGGCATGACGGCGTGACCAGCACCGCATCGATGCCCAACGCCGCCGCCGAGCGGAAAGTCGCCCCGATGTTCGTGTAGTTGACAACATCTTCGAGCACAGCCACGCGGCGGGCGCCGACCAACAGGTCCTCCACCCTCGGCAGTGCCGGCCGCTCGAACGCCGCCAGAGCGCCGCGCGTCACTTCGTAGCCGGTAACTTTGTGGAACTGCGCGCGCGTGGCTACGAGCACCGGCAGTTCCGGATCGCTCGCTAAAAGCCGCTCGATAAGCCCTGTGGTCTGGTCGAGCCACTTCTCCTCCAAGAACAGCGAGCGCAGGCGCACGTTGGCGGCCAGCGCCCGCTCGATCACCTTGCGCGACTCGCCGATGAACAGCCCTTGCTCGGAATCGGGGCTATCGCGCAACTGCGCGTCGGTCATGCCCGAATACGGCGCCAGCCGCAGATCTTCCGAACTCTCCACCCGAATAAGCGGCATCGCCCGCCTCCTCTTTTTATCGGCGAACATAGTAGCACGTCGAAACTTACTTGAGACGCAGGCAAACCCGGCCTCGCAAACAGCGCTCGCTCATGAGACAATAAGCGATACGCCTTACGCACGAAGCGAGCGTTTCATGCTCCGCTTTTGCGATACGGGCGCAACCTAAGCAGTACCGTCCCTGACAGAAAGGCACAACGAGGGATATGCCAGAATTTATTTACCAAATGTACCAGGCACGCAAGGCCCACGGCGACAAAGTCATTCTCGACGATGTCTCCCTGTCGTTCTATCCCGGTGCGAAAATCGGCGTCGTCGGCCCCAACGGCATGGGCAAATCGACCCTGCTCAAGATCATGGCCGGCCTCGACGAGGTCACCAATGGAGACGCGCGCCTGACAGCGGGCTATACGGTGGGCATCCTACAGCAGGAGCCGCCTCTCGATGAGGGCAAGACCGTGCTCGAGAACATCCAGATGGCCTTCGGCGAAGTGCTTGCCAAAGTGGCCCGCTTCAACGCCGTCGGCGAAGAGATGGCCTCCCCCGATGCCGACTTCGATGCGCTCATGGAGGAAATGGGGCAGTTGCAAGGCGAGATCGATGCCGCCAACGGCTGGGATCTGGACAGCCAACTTTCCCAAGCCATGGATGCCCTACAGTGTCCCGATCCCGACGATCCGGTCGGGCAGCTCTCCGGTGGCGAACGCCGCCGTGTGGCGCTCTGCCGTCTGCTGCTCGAAGCGCCCGACCTGCTGCTGCTCGACGAGCCTACGAACCACCTCGATGCCGAGTCGGTCCTGTGGCTCGAGCAGTTCCTGCGCAGCTACCAAGGTGCCGTGCTCGCCGTCACCCACGACCGCTACTTCCTCGACCACGTGGCCGAGTGGATCTGCGAGGTGGACCGCGGCAGCCTCTTCCCCTACAAGGGCAACTACTCCACTTACCTGGAAACGAAGTCCCAGCGCCTCGAAGCGCAGGGGCAGCAGCAGGAGAAGCTGGCCAAGCGCATGCGCTCCGAGCTTGAGTGGGTGCGTTCGAGCCCCAAGGCCCGCCAAGCCAAGAGCAAGGCGCGCCTCGAGCGCTACGAGCAGATGGAGTCTGAGGCTCGCAGCGCCAAGAAGCTCGACTACACCGATATCCAGATCCCCGTCGGCCCGCGCCTCGGGGCCAAGGTCATCGAGGCCAAGAACATCCACAAGGCGTTCGGCGACCGCGTGCTCATCAACAACCTGTCCTTCACGCTGCCGCGCAACGGCATCGTAGGCGTGATCGGCCCCAACGGCGTCGGCAAAACCACGCTGTTCAAAACCATCATGGGCATGGAACCCCTCACCTCGGGCACGCTCGACATCGGCGAGACGGTGAAGATATCCTACGTCGATCAGGACCGCGGCGGCATCGACCCGTCGAAGAACCTGTGGGAAGTAGTCTCCGACGGCAACGACTACATGCGCGTAGGCGAAACGGAGATACCCAGCCGCGCCTATGTGGCCAGCTTCGGCTTCAAAGGCTCCGACCAGCAGAAGCCCTCAAACGTGCTCTCCGGCGGCGAGCGCAACCGCCTGAACCTGGCGCTCACGCTCAAGCAGGGCGGCAACCTGCTGCTGCTCGACGAGCCCACCAACGACCTGGACGTCGAGACGCTCGAGTGCCTGGAAGAGGCCCTGCTGGGTTTTCCGGGCTGTGCCGTAGTGGTAAGCCACGACCGTATGTTCCTCGACCGTATTGCCACCCATATGTTGGCGTGGGAAGGCAGCGACGAAGACCCCGGCAACTGGTTCTGGTTCGAGGGCAACTTCGAGTCGTACCAGGAAAACCGCATCGCGCGCCTGGGACCCGAAGCCTCCAAGCCCCACCGCCTGCACCGCAAGCTCACGCGCAACTAGGCGAGGAACCTTGTAATAATCGAAGGGTCGGCTACGCATCAGTCGACCCTTCGATGTGGCACCTATGTTACAATCTCGAACCCTTCGGCGTCCAACTGGGGCGCGCCCTCGGCCGTACGCCGGGCCACCAGCCTGCGCGCCGCGGGAATCGAGGCAAGCAGCGCCACGCCCATGAGTGCCGATGCTGCGATAACCATGATCCACACCGGGAAAAACGACATGCTCACATCGAACATGACACCCGACACCACGGCGCCCACCGCCGCGCCGAGCATCTCGAATGCCGTGACGATACCCACCACCGTGCCCAAATCCTTCTTGCCGTACTCCTTCACCACCATGATGGGCGGCGCCACCGTGCCCATGCACGTGGCGAACCCGAAGAATAGGCACGCCAGGATCGGGCCCGCGTCGGTGGCGGGAAAGCACAGCGCCACGCCGGCCGCGATTGAGGTAATCGTGCCCAAAATGGTGCCCGCCTTCATGCCCCAGCGATCGTAGATAGCGCCGAGCGATACCTTCGCCACGATGACCACGGCCAGGTAGAACGACCATACGCTGCCGGCCCAAAGGGTGGAGTGCCCGCCGGTGACCACCTCTACGCCGTCGAGCGTGACCGAGGTCATGTTGGAAATGGAGTTCGTGATGATAGCGCCGTTCACCACGCCCATCATCACAAAGCCGACGATAAGCAACCAAAACGCGCTACTCTTGCGCAGGTGCTTCCAACCGATGGACACCATGACCGGCACATCGGGCGAGCGATCGGCCTTCGTCTGCTCAACCTGCCCGGCGCCGTAGGGCTCGAGCCCTTTGTCGATGGGACGGGAACGGAACACGACCACCGCCAAAGGCAGCGCCGCCACCAGGCAGATGACCGCCAGCACGAGGAAGGCCGCCCTCCATCCCGACCCGGCGATCATAGCGCTCGTCACCGGCGAGAGGATGACGCCGCCGAGGCCCGAACCTGACAGCGCGATGGACACAGCCAGGCCGCGCTTGAGCGTGAACCAGTTCGAGATGATAACCGACACGAGCAGGCGCGTACCGGCCACCACGATCATGCCCGCCACGGCACACAGCGCATAGAGCTGCCACAGTTGCGTGACGAACGACAGCCCCACGAGCACGACCGAACTCGTAAGCACCGTGACCGCGCCCAGCACCCGCGCACTGCACTTGTCGGTGAGCTTGCCGATGACCAACGACGCGAACACCGCCACCACCGTGCAGATGGACACGCCGGTGTTGAACTGCCCCACCGTAATGCCCAGATCCTCCACCATGTGCGACTGGAACAGCGGGATGCAGTTCACGAACACGGTGTAGCACGTGGCCATAATGAGCAAGCCCCCGGCCACGATCCACCACCCGTAGAAGAACCTGCCGCCCTGTTTCGCTGCTTCCATGCTGCCTCACTTCCCCAATCGGTCGAGATGACGGATGAATTCCGTGTAGAATCCGACACCCCGTTTGAACGCGTCCACGTCGAGGTTCTCGTCCTGCCCGTGCACGCGCGTGCGCTGGTCGCCCCGGAACAGGATACCTGCGAACCGGTACGTATGCGGGCAGATGCGCGCGAAGTGGCGCGAATCGCTGCAACTGCTTTGGATATAGGGCGCGATGCCGGCATCAGGGTAGACGCTCTGCGTGACGCTGCGCAGGTAGTCGAACACCGCGTCGTCCTCGAACGGCGACACAGGCGAGGGATCAATGGCAGCCGCTACCTCGAACTGCGTTTCGGCGTCGAAGTGCCCCTTGAGTCGTGCAAGCGCCGCATCCACCGACTCGGAGGGGTCCACACGCACGTTCACTGTGGCGCGGGCCTGCTTGGGTATGATGTTGGCCGACGGGCTGCCCGCCAGCTGCGTGAGCGCGTAGGTGGTGCGCACCATGGCCGCCGTCTCGGAGTTGCCCTTCAAGATGCGCAACACGAGCGGGCGGAACAGCCAGAGGTTGCCGAACACGAGGCGCAGGCCGAACGATCCGCGGGCGGCTAGCTCCTTGAGCATGGCCTCGATAGGTGCGGCGAGCTTGGCCGCAGGAGGGTTCTTCTGCACGTCGTCGAGCGCGCTCACGAGCTTGGCCGTGGCATCTGCGGCCGAAGGCGTGGCCGCGTGGCCGCCTGCGGCGTTCGTGGTAACGAAGGCGTTGAAGAGGCCTTTCTCCGACACGCCGATCACGGCGAAAGGGCACTTCACGCCCAACGGCGGGTTGTCGATGACCGCACCGCCCTCGTCGAGCACGAACGCCGGCGTGATGCCCTGTTCCTTGAAGTGCGCAACCATCGCAGGCGTGGTGCTGCCGTTGTCCTCCTCGCAGTTCGACGAGCATAGATACACGTCGCGCGGCGGCACGTAACCCTCGGCGAGCAGGGCATCGGTCGCCTCGAAGAGCGCGGCCAGGATACACTTCGTGTCCACAGCGCCGCGCGCCCATACCTTGCCGTCCGCGATGTCGGCGGCGAACGGGTCGTGGGTCCAGCCCGCAGGGTCGGCCGACACCACGTCGTGATGGGCCATGAGCACGGCAGGTGCGAGTGTCGGATCGGCGCCCTTCCATTTCAGCATGATGCCGTAGGTTTCGAACAAGGTGAGCTCAAGGTTCTCGAACACGCGGGGGTAGAGCGTGCGCAGCGCGGGCACGAACGCGTCGAAAGGCACGTGGTCGGCTTCAGGGTCCTGCGCGCCCCACACCGTGGGAAGCCGCAGTATCTCCTGGAAGCGCTCGACCGCGTCGTCGTCGCCTACAACGTCGCTCGGGGGCAGAGGATCGGCCACCTCGGTCGGGTGCAGGCGCAGGGCGTTCACCACCAAAACACCCAGCAAAACAACCAACACGGCACCGACAATCGCAAGCACTTCCATGCCTCCCCCTCCTCGAGCAGCCAAGAACCGGCGACCCCGTGCTTCCGAACCGGAAGATCGGGGTCGATACGTTTATCGAACCATTCTATACCAATATGGCTACCGGTCCAGAATCCGCCCGTCCAGCGACAGCGTTACTATTTGGCACGGCACGGGCTTCCCGCTTGCTTCGACCGCCTTGACGGCCGCGCGTTCGATACCTCCGCAGCAGGGCACCTCCATACGCACCACCGTAACGCTTTTAAGATCGTTCGCCGCAACGATGGCGCTCAGCTTCTCGGTGTAGTCGCCCTCGTCGAGCTTCGGGCACCCCACCAGCACCACCTTGCCACGCATGAACGTGCGGTGGAAGTCGCCGTAAGCGTACGCCGTGCAGTCGGCTGCTATCAGCAAATCGGCCCCCGCGAAATAAGGTGCACTCACCGGAACGAGCTTGATCTGCACCGGCCACTGCCTCAACTCCGTCGAAACGGCCGCCTCGATCGGCGCTTCGGGTGCGTCGGAAACCTCGTCTGCGGGAGCGGCCTCACGGAACAAGTTGCGCAGACGGCTTCCCGGGCACCCGGCAACTGCCGCCGGTACGGCAGCTCCCACCTCGGCGGCTTTCGCAGCCTGGGCAGCCAGTACCGCAGCCTCGTCGTAAGCCGCCGCCTCTCGCTCGACGAAGGCAATCGCATCTGCTGGGCAAGCTGGCAGGCAGTCGCCCAGCCCATCGCAGTAATCGTCGCGCAACAGCCTGGCCTTGCCGCCCACCAGGCCGATAGCGCCTTCGTGGCACGCGTCGACGCACAGGCCGCAACCGTTGCATTTCCCTTCGTCTATCTGGATGATCTTCCGAATCATATCGCTTCCTTTCCTCAATGCTCCCCTGCATGGTAAAGGAGAAGCCGCTCGCCTTCCGTTGGAATAACAACAGGAACGCAACAACAAGCGCAGCCTCCGAAGATCGTCGCTAGTTGCTCGCCCTTGCACCCCGCGCAAGCAACGTCGCACTGGTTTCGGCAATAAGGCCGTCCAGGCGCTCGCCCCGTACGTCAGCGAGCAGGGCGGCAGCGCGCTGCAAGGAGGCCTCCAGGTCGCAGGAAGCGGCATGCGGCGTTCCTTCGTCGGGAAGGTCGGTCTCCAGCAGCAGGCGCGCGGCAGGAATGGCCTGTGCGTAGGCGCGTCCACGTCGCGAGGCAAGCATCCGCTCGCCTACCGAGAAAAAGCAACCCAGCCCAACGGCGCGCTGCAGCTCTTCGGACGTACCCGAGAACCAATGGAAGATGCAGGCATTGCCCTCAAGGCAATGCCTGCGCTCCAACGCATCCAACACGTCCCCGGCACTGCGAACCGCATGGATCGAGAGCACTTTGCCACCCTGGGCACACGATGCCGCCACGCGGTCGAATGCAGCCAACTGCGTTTCGCAAGTAGCAACGTGGCGAGCACCGAAGTCAAGACCCACCTCGCCGATGAAGCGCGCGCCTGCAGCCAACTGCTCGAAGCGCGCCACTTCGGCCTCGCCGCAGCGGCCATCGGAAACCCACCATGGATGCAGGCCAAGGCCCACACGCACGTTGCCGTAGGCGGCCAGCAGTTCCGCGGCGCGCTCAAAGCCGCGGGGCGACACGGTCACCGACAGGCATTCCGTGCCGCAATCAGCCAAACCACACGCCAACTCGCGTGCATTTCCTGCAAAGTCAAGATGGCAATGCAGGTCGCTGAGCCTCGTCGAAATATCGCCTCTGACTTCGGCCGGCGCACCGTCGAGCGCCTCGGCCGTAGGGAGGCTGCCGCAAGCAGGCGCCTCGCAGGTCGAAGCGGATCGAGCTTTCCCCGCATCCCCCACCATCAGCCGCGCCCCACGCCAGCCAAGGTGCGGATAACCTCGCCGGCGATCATCTGGCCCATGATGGGCGGCACAAACGATGCCGTGCCCAGGTTCGAGCGCTCCCGCCGCCCGGCGCCCTCGCGCACCGGAACCTTCACCGGCTGCTCGCACGAGTACAGCACGCGCAGGTGGCGGATGCCGCGCTTGCGCGCCTCCTTGCGCATGATGCGGCTGAGGGGGCAGTTCACCGTTTTCGACACGTCCGCTATCCTGAAGCACTCGGGGTGCAGCTTGTTGGCCGCCCCCATGCTGCTGATAAGCTGGATGCCCTCGCGATCGGCCCACTCGGCAAGCGCGAGCTTCGTCGAAATGGTGTCGATGGCATCCACCACATAGTCGAGCTGGCCGCGATACATTCCCATCAGCTCGCCAAGATTCTCGGCCAGAACGAACGTATCGTGCGCAGTCACCTGCGCTTCGGGGTTGATGTCGGCCACCATGCTGCGCACCACCTCAGTCTTCTTCTGCCCGATGGTGCTGTGGAAGGCGATGGCCTGGCGGTTGATGTTGCTGGCCTGCACCACGTCGTGGTCCACGACGATCAGCCGCCCGACGCCGCCGCGGGCCAGCGCCTCGACGCAGTTCGATCCCACCCCGCCCAAGCCCAGCACCATGACGGTCGATGCCGCCAACCGCTCGAGGCCCTCGCGGCCCATGATCAGTTCGAGTTTCGAGGTAGCCTCACTGCCTGCCGTCATGGAAGTCCTTTCTGTCGGCCACCATGGTATCACGGCCGGAGGAGTCCGCCCCGCAAACGGCCCGACCCGCATCGTGCATATCGCTAGCCGACGACGCTCGCGCCTCCCGCAGAGCTTGCTGCGGCACCGCCGCTCGACGAGGTCGCTCCACCCGGAGAGCCCGAACCCGCCGCGTCGCCTGTCGAACCCGAGCCGCCTGCGTCGGGCTGGCCCGCGCCCGACGATCCGCCTCCTCCGGTCGTACCGCCGCCGGAGCCATCGCCGGTCGTGCCGCCGCCGGAACCGTCGCCGGTCGATCCACCATCGCCGGTCGTGCCGCCCGCACTTCCGCCTCCCGTGCCGCCGCCCTGCGATCCATCGGAAGACCCCGAACCGCCAGAACCTTGGTTGCCCGTCGAGCCGGAGGACGACCCGCCGCCATTGTCTGACGAGGAGGGGTCCTTGGGCGAGTCGCCCGAGCCGGAAGCGCCCTGCTCGCCTTTCGATCCCGATTCGGAAGACGAGGCTTCCGGTGCGCTCGCATCGCCGAAGCCCGACCCCTGGCCGAGGATCGACGAGCTTACGATAGGCGTCGTCTTGACTCCAACGCCCTGGCCCATAGTCACGAACTCTATCATGAGCGCGGAGACGGCCACCGCCACAAGCGCCGATGCCGCAGAGACCACGACCACGCGCCGTTGCACCTTTTTCCTGCGCTCGCGCATCCGCTGAACGCGCTGCGCCGTGGCGTCGCCGCGTGAGGCGATGTCGTCGACGCAAGGCGTCTTCGAGCGGTGCACGGCAGGAGCCTCTATGCGCACCGTACGCCCTGCGTCTGCCTTTTCCACGCCAACGTCTTCCTCTTTATCCGAATCGCCGTAACCCGCCTCGCCCGGCTTCAGCTCGCGCAGCTTGTCGGCGGATGCGAGGAAGAACTTCTTGTACAGCTGGGATGCCACGGCCGACACGATGGAGCCCACAGCCACGCCGATGACCGACCCTGCAATGCCTATGCGAGATGCCAGCAGCATGGACGTTACGGCCGCAAGCGCACCTGCCGCTATCTGGGCCATCGACAAATCGTCGAACAGTCCGCCTCTTTTCGCCCGCCCTTCGCCCGAACCGCGCGCCATCCCGTTTCCACCTCGCCTTGTACCGCAGCCGTCAAACCCGTCTATGCCGGATTCCCTCGTTTTTCGACTCCGAACATACCGCAGGAAAACGCAGTTCATAGCCCTTCCATGCAAACCTTACCGAGGGGTCACGGAACGTCCACCCCTTCACCACAAGCACCGGTGCTGAACGCCATGCGCCACGCCGCCGCATCCGCCGGCAGGCCGGCACGCTGCTAGCCACAGCAAGCCCGAGCGCTTCAGAAGGCCACACCTGAGCCCCGGTTGTCACATGCCATCGGCAGCTCCACGCGACGGGAGCCACTTAGCCGCGCAGTGATCTCGCGACCAGGCGATTCGCCCTGCTCCTTTACATAGCCCGATCGCCGAAGCGTCGCCTAAAATCTT
>NZ_JAVWUP010000041.1:0-16271 GCF_036667095.1 Gordonibacter sp.
TGCCGCGCGCGGGAGGGAGTGCGCGCAGCTGTCGGGTATGCGAAGGCGGGCTACTTGCCGGAAACCAGCTTGACCACGTGCAGGGCTTCGGTCATCGTGCGGCCGCAGGCCACGCCGTGCATCTGGTCGGGATAGTTGCCGCTAAACAGCGATCCCGAGCAGTCGCCAGCGCAGTACAGGCCCTCAATGGGTTCGAAGTTAGTGCCGAGTGCCTGGCAGTCCTTGTTGATGCGAATGCCGTCGATGGTGGTGAGCAGGGTGCCGCCCAGCGTGGCGCCGAAGAACGGCGGGGTGCGCAGCTCGGACAGGCGGTAGGCTTCTTTGCCGAAGTCCTCGTCGGCCTGCTTGTCGAACAACTCGTTGTAGCGCTCGCACGTTGCCAAGAACGTCTTCTTCGCCTCGGCGTCAAAGCCCAGCTTGTCGGCTAGCTCCTCGAGCGTGTCGGCCTTTTGCAGGCGGCCGTCGGCCAGTTCCTTTTCGAAGTACTTCGCCAAATCGTACGTACCGTCTTCCTTCTTCGCAGCCTGGACGCCCATGCGGGTGCCGGCGCTACAGCCAAGCGTATGGAATCGCTGCACGTCCTCGCCGAAGTTGCCGTCCCAGACGCTGATGTACACGCCGCCCGGCTGCTGTGCCGCAGCATGGGGCAGGTAGTCGTAGTCGGCCGACTCCAAGGCGAAGCGCTCGCCTTTCGTGTTTACCTTCAGAAACGGCTGCGTGCCAGGGTTGAACTGGCCGTTGCCCGGGAATTGCGGCTTGCCGGACTTGACGGAATCCACGGTGTAGCCGGCCGTGGTGCCGGGAGCCACCAAGCCGCGGTCGAAGATCATCGTAGCGCTGGTAATATCCTTTACCGCACCCGCCCAAAGCGCTGCCTTGATGCCCATGCCGTCGTTGTTCTGGTTGTAGCCCAAAGCCGTGACGGAAGCGGTGGTGATGGGGGAAAGCGCGGAGAGCATGGCCGGATTGGCCGAGTAGCCGCCAGTGGTCAGCAGGACACCCTTCTTGGCGTTGATCTGCGTGTAGCCGTTGTCGGTCTTGAAGATGGCGCCCGTCACCTTGCCGGAGTCGTCGGTTACCAGCTTCACCAGTTCATGGCCGAAGGAGATCTCGTAGCCGTTGTCCTTCATGACCTTCTGGAAAAGCTCGTTGCGCACGGGCACACCGTCGCGGCCGCCCTGGGCGTTGCCGTAATGATGCTCGCCGCAAGGAGTGTAGAAGGGAGTGGCTCCCATGCCGCCGGGCATGGCGAAATCGTCGGCGATGACCACGGCACCTGCGGCGCTCATGTACCGGTCGATGTACTCGAACATGGCATCGCTCTCGTTCATCCACATGTTAATGAGGTTGTGGTCGCAGGTGCCGCTGGAATAGCGCGCCCATTCGCCGTGCAGACGGGCGCGGTCGGTGCGGATGCCCTGGTCGACGAAGGGCTTGGTGTCTACGGCGTTGAACCAGTGGCGCGTGGCGCCCACCTCGGTGCCTTTCTCGCAAAGAATGAAGTCCATTTTCTGGTCGGACGCGTAAGCGCCGGCCACCATGCCGCCGTTGCCGGCACCCACGATGACCAGGTCGGTGTCCTTGGTCTCGGCGATGTCCTTCTCGGCTATCTCGGGTGCGGCGCCCAGCCAATCCACCGTGATGGCGGCACTGCCGTCGTCCACAGCCACCGCGTTGCTGTTGGCAACGGCGGTGCCTGCGGAACCCGATGCATCCTTCGCCTCTGCGGTGCCCGCAGCCTTGGGCGAGCAGCCTGCCAGACCGAATGCTGCAAGCGCACCAACGCCCGCTACTCCTCCGAGGAAGCTGCGGCGCGAAATGTCAGTGTTGTTCGTTTCCATGGTGACTCTCCTTGATTGTCGCTCTTGTTTTGCGGCGGGTTTGGTACCCGTCGCTTCCCTCGTTGTCATCCTACGACGCAAGGGTAGGGCGTGGCACCACCCCACGAGGGGCGTTTCGGGCGGAGGCCCGCATTGCGGCATCGCTCCCCCCGCGGGGGTGATTCGGGGGCGTCGATGCTGGTGGAGGTGGCAAAAGCGTTGATGCTGGTCGCGAAATGGTCGGAATTCGCCTACAATGAATCCATGCGATAGGGGGAGGGAACCGTGCAATCAATCGTACAACGCGTTCGCGGCTTGGGAAGCGCCGTGAACGCTCCTGTTTTGCTGTGCGTGTTTGTTTTGGCGATCATGGGAAGCAACGGCGGCATTTTGAATGCGAGCATATACTCCCGTGTGGCCGAATACTGCGGCATCGCTCGCGAGATATCGACGCTGACGACGGGCGTCTTGTTCTTGGGCGTGTTCTTCGCGGCGATGCGCAAGCCGTCGTTGCTCGACCGGCGTTTGCTGACGGTGGTGGCGCTGGGGTGCGCCATTACGGCGATCTTCGTTTTGGAGTTCGCGCTGCGCCTCGAGGACGGTCCCATGACGGTGGCGGGCTTCCTGTTTTCTAGCACGGCTTCCGCTTGGGCTTCCCTCATGGTAATTTCGACGTTGTCGTCTCTGGCATCTTCGAAAGCGACGCTCATCGGGGTGGTGAGCGGTATGGCGTTGGGAGAAGTGGTGCGCGTGGCGCACCCGCCTGTGTCGTTCGAGGCGGCCATCGTTGAGGTGGTGGGCTCTTATGCCCTGATCGCCGTGCTGCTCTATCGAAGGGGCGGCGCGAAACTCGACGAGGTTGCGCGCAGCGCGCCTCCCGCCAGCTTGGAGATATCCAACCCCGAGTCGTTTTTGCAGCCGGCTCACGCCCTGTTTCTGTGCGCGGGCCTGTTCAGTGTGGCGACGGGCTACGGCCTCACCCTCAATGAGGTGTCGCATGCTCCCATCAGCGTGGATATTTCGGCCATCGTGTTGGTCGGCGTGGCGCTATGGATGCTTTTGTCCAACGGTGAAAACAAAGAGGATCTGCTTTTTTCGTTCTCGGTGCTGCTGGTGGTGGCAGGGTTCATTATTGCACCCTTCACTTTTCTGACGGATTTGCCCTCAGCGAACGCCTTGCTGCGCATCGGCGTGAGGTGTTTCGACATGCTGGTATGGCTGGTGGTGCTTGCGGTGGGCAGCCGCAACATGCTCGCTTTGCTGCCGACGTTTGCGCTCGTGCGCTTTATGAGCGCCATCGGGACCGACGTGGGGGCCGTCGCAGGCCACACCACGAACGACATCGTGGGCACGAGCGGCGATGCAGCCATGCTCATCGCCGAAGCGGTGCTGTTCGTGTTCGTCGCTTTCCTATGGCTGGGCTTTCGCAAATTCAGCTTCACCGACACCATTCGCGGCGTCGTGGGGGTGGGGCGTGATGCGGGCGCTCGGGCGCGGGATGGCGTTGGTGCGGGTGTTGCTTCGCAGGGCGACGCGAGTGCTGACGGGCGATCTAGGGGCAACGATGGTGCTGCCGCGCGAACCTGCGATGGCGGCGCAACTCGTGCGGGAGTTTTGCCGAGCGGCGACGATGCAGGTTACGACGACGACCTGCCGAAGACGACCATCGAGGAGCGCTGCGCCGACATCGGACGGTTGCGCGGGTTGACCGAGCGCGAGACTGAGATATTCGCCATGTTGGCGCGGGGACGCAACGGTCAGTTCGTCATGGATTATTACGTCGTGTCCCGCAATACCGTGAAAAGTCACGTCAAGCATATCTATGCCAAGTTGGACGTGCACTCCCAGCAAGAGCTCATCGATTTAGTGGAACACGCCGCCGCTGCCACGCCTGAACCCTAGCCACTTCACCCCGTAATTCAAGTGCTCGGCGCCGAGTTGGGCGTGTCCGCGATGGCGTTCTACGCGCACTTCTCGTCGCGCGAAGAGGTGCTTGCCGCGGTTCTTACTCGATTCATGGCGACGCTCGATACCGATCCGGTGCCGGGGGAGCGATGGGACGACACGCTGCGCCGCACCATGAAGGCCATTCATGGCGGGTTCACCTCACATCCCCATCTGTGCGGTATCGACATCGACCCCTTGGTTTCTTATTGCGGGTATTGCCGCCCCCGATCCTTGCGAATGGTATACGCCTCTGTCATGAGGGTGTTGTGCTAAACTTTCATCGTCCATTGTCTTTCTCGAATCTCAGGAGTTGCGTTGGCTTCAGGAACGTCCGGGGTGTCAGAAGCCCCAGGTGAGCGTATGTCAGAGCAGGTAGGTGCCAGCCTTCGCATCGATCCATCCGAGCGCAAGAGTTGGACCAGCATCGCTTTCATCCGTGCGGGCGGCATGTTCAGCGCACCAACGCTCATGGTGGGTGCGGCGCTAGGGATGGGCATGGCTCTTTCGGGGGCCGTGCTGGCCACGCTTGCGGGATTCGGCTTCATCGTAGCCTACATGTGCTTCGTGTCCATGCAGGCCGCTGACTCGGGGCTTCCGACGGCCTCTCTTGCGGCCCCTGCGTTGGGTCGCGCCGGTGCGCGTTATCTGGTATCGCTTATCGTGGGCGTGGTAACCATCGGATGGTTCGGTGTGCAGACGGCGGTGTGCGGAGCCTCCCTCTCGCTGATGCTGGACAGCGTGTTCGGTCTTGCCGTGCCGGTGTGGGTCAGCTCCGTGGCTTTGGGTAGCCTTATGCTGGCCACGGCCCTTGTCGGCTTCGATGGCCTCAAGTGGGTCAGCTCGATTGCGGCCCCGTTTTTGGTGGCCATTTGCCTGTACGGCGTGGTTGCGTCGGTGGCTCAAGCGGGTACGCTCGAGCCTTTGCTGGGCTACGTTCCGCTTCCCGGCGAGGCCATCGGCTTTGTGGCGGGCGTGAACATGGCCGTGGGCCTGTTCGCGTTCGCAGGCGCCACGGCGGGTGATTTCGCCCGGTTCGCCCGCACGCGTCGCGATGCCGTGTTGTCGTGTTTAGTGGGCGTCATCCCGGCGGCGCTCGTGTCCCTTGCGGCGGGGGCGGCGCTTGCCATCGTCACGGGGCAGGCTGACATCGCCGTCATCATGAACTCCATAGGCTTGCCTGCGGTGGGGTTGGTGGCTTTGGTTTTGTCGGCATGGACGGTGAACGCCGGCAACGTGTACTCGGCAGGCTTGGGTTTCGCCGTCATGCTGGGCAAGGACGAGGGCGGGAGCAAGATCACGACGGCGGTTTCGGGCCTTGCAGGCATCGCGCTGGCCGTTGCCGGGATACTCGGACAGTTCGAGGCGTTTCTCACGGTTCTCTCGGCGTGCGGTCCGGCCCTTGCCGGCACGATGGTGGCCGACTACTGGATCGTGCGACGTGGGCATCCTCGAAACGTGCGGGTGCCCGAAGGGTTTTCCGCGCCGGGTGTGATTGGGCTGCTGTGTGGCATTGCCGTGGCGCTGGTCACGGGAGGCACCTTCGCGTTGGTGCCGGGTCTGGGTTTTCTGGACGTGCCGTTTTTCATCGGTCCGGTGAACGGGATCGTCGTTGCCATGGCGGCTTACGTGCTGGCATACCGATTGACGGGTGGGGAGCGGTTCTCGGGGCGGATCAAGTTCGTCCGGCCGAAAGGCGAGGGCTCGCAATAACAGGTTGAACAGCGTCGCGGATGAAGCGGCGACAGGGTATAGAGGAAGGACGCTCATGAGAGAAATCGGCATCCAGGAAATCGAGGATATCGCGCTGGGCGCGGCGCTCCTCGGCGCAGGCGGGGGCGGCGACCCCTATATCGGCAAGCTTACGGCTATCGGCGCCGTGAAGGAGTGCGGTCCGGTGAAGATGATCGGCATCGACGAGGTGCCGGATGGCGCCTTCATCATGCCGTCGGCTTCCATGGGCGCGCCGACCATCCTTGCCGAGAAGGGCGTGGGTGCCCACGAGTTCGCCAAGCTGTTCGACATGGTGAGCCGCTACTACGACAAGCCCATCTACGCCACCATGCCCATTGAGGCGGGCGGCGTGAACTCCATGCTGCCCATTGCCGCGGCGGCGCGCCTGGGCATTCCCATGGTGGACGTGGACGGCATGGGCCGTGCGTTCCCCGAGTTGCAGATGGTCACGTTCACCATCGGCGGCGCGTCGGCCACACCCATGGCGTTTATCGACGAGAAGGGCAACTCAGGCATTCTGGACACCATCACCAACAAGTGGACGGAAGACATCGCGCGTGCGGCCACCATGACCATGGGCGGAACGATCACCACCGCTCTGTTCTGTATGGACGCGACCACGCTGAAGAATTACGGAGTGCACGGCATCGTTACGCGCTCCGAGGAGCTGGGGCGTGCCATCCGCACGGCGAAGGAGGGCGCGGCTGCTGCCGGTCTCACGCCGGAGGAATACTTCTTGAAGTTCACGGGCGGCCACAAGCTGTTCAAGGGCAAGATCGCCGACGTGCTGCGCGAGACGCGCGGGGCGTTCAACTTCGGGAAAGTGGTGCTGGAGGGCATCGCCGAGGATCGCGGCTCTTCCGCGCACGTGGAATTCCAGAACGAGAACCTGGCCTGCACAGTGGACGGCGAGATCATGGCCACCACTCCCGACCTCATCTGCCTCGTGGATACCGAGACGTTCACGCCGGTGCCCACCGATGCGCTCAAGTACGGCAAGCGTGTGTTGGTGGTGGGGCTGGAGTGCTTCCATCTGTGGCGCACGCCGGAAGGCATCGATTTGGTGGGGCCGCGCTACTTCGGCATCGACACCGACTATATTCCCGTCGAAGAGCGCGTGGCGCTAAAAGGAGGCAGCCATGTATAAGCTGGGAATCGACGTGGGCGGCACTAATACTGACGCCGTGCTGATCGACGAGAACCTGAACGTGGTGGCTGCGGTAAAGAACCCCACGTCAAAGGATATCTACACGGGCATCTTGGGCGCGATGGACGCCGTGTTCGTGCAGAGCGGCGTGGACCGCTTGCTCATCGGGCAGGCCATGCTTGGCACCACCCACTGCACGAACGCCATCGTGGAGCGCAAGGGGCTGGCCCCCATCGCGGTGCTGCGCATCGGCGCGCCGGCCACGGTGGGCATCCCTCCCATGGTGGATTGGGCTGACGATATTGCGGCGGTATGCGTGGACAGTGCCATCATCGAAGGCGGCTTCGAGTACGACGGCAAACGTTTGGCCGAGTTTGACGAAGCGGCCTGCCGGGCGTTTTTCGAGGGCGTGCGCGGACGCGTGGAAGCGGTGGCCATCTCGTGCGTATTCTCGATCGTGCGCAATGACGACGAGCTGCGCGCAGCCGAAATTGCCGCGGAGGTTCTGGGCGAGGGCGTGCACGTGTCGGTTTCGAGCGAGATCGGCTCGATGGGCCTGATCGAGCGCGAGAACGCCACCATCCTGAATGCGGCGCTCTACGCCGTGGCCCGCAGCTTTACCGAAGGGTTCGCCGCCAGCCTGGCAGACAAGGGCGTTACGGGTGCCGACGTGTACCTGTCGCAAAACGATGGCACGCTCATGACCATGGAGTACGCGCGCTGCTATCCCATCCTCACCATTGCCTGCGGGCCGACGAACTCCATTCGCGGCGCGAGCTACCTGTCTCAGCGCGCTGATGCCATCGTTATCGACGTGGGCGGCACCACCACCGATCTGGGCGTGCTTTCGCACGGTTTCCCGCGCGAAAGCGGCGTGGCGGTCACCATCGGCGGCGTGCGCACGAACTTCCGCATGCCCGACGTGGTGTCCATCGGCCTCGGCGGCGGCTCCATCGTGCGCGTGGCGGACGATGGCAGCGTGACGGTGGGTCCGGACTCGGTGGGCTACGCCATCACGGAGCGCGCGCTGGTGTTCGGCGGCGACACGATGTGCGCTACCGACGTGGCTGTGCGCTTGGGCATGGCCGAGGTGGGAGACGCGACGCTGGTGGCTGACATCCCGCAGGAGGTGGCCGAACGCGCCATGGCGGCCATTCGCCAGCTGGTGGAAGACGCGATCGACATGATGAAGGTGTCAAGCGACGACATCGACGTGGTGCTGGTGGGCGGTGGGGCCATCGTGCTGCCGCACGATTTGGCGGGAACCGCCAACGTCATCTCGCCGGAGCATGCGGGTTGTGCCAACGCCATCGGCTCGGCCATCTCGAAGGTGAGCGGCGTCTACGAGGCGCTCGTGGACTACGATGCCGCCCCGCGCGACGAGGCGCTTGCCGCCGCCCGTGCAGCCGCCATCGAGGCAGCCGTCGAAGCCGGAGCCGTGCGCGACACCGTGGAGATCATCGATGCCGAAGACGTGCCGCTGAATTACTATCCCGGCCACACGAACCGCGTGAAGGTGAAGGCTGCCGGCGATTTGGCATAGATGCGGGGGACGGCGAGCCTTTGTTGAGCGATTGGGCGCGGCTTCTGGAAGGAGGTCGCGCTCGGCGTTTGTGCAGGTCTTGGGTTGAAGCCGCAGCACTCTTGTTGCTGTGCGCTTTTTCGACCTGCTATGTGCAGGGTTGTGTTGGGGGAACTATCGTCTTCGAGTCGTGGTATCATACACATGCAGGATGCTTCGAGAGGCGGCGTTCACTTATTTGTTTGAATCATTGCATATAAACGAGAAATCAGGCGTGCCCGTGTGGGTGCAAATTCGCAACAGCCTGATCTTCCTTATCAAAAGCGAGCAGATCAAGCCGGGGGACGTGCTGCCAACCGTGCGCGAGCTGGCCACACAGTTGGGTGTGAATTACAACACCATTCACAAGGTGTACCAAGATCTTGAAGCGGACAGCCTCATTTGTTCGAGCCGAGGCAAGCGGTCGTTTGTTGCCGATGTTGACCGGGATGCGCTGGCGTTGCCCGAGTCTCCCGTCGACCTTGTTATTGATGAGTTGGTGCGCGTTGCCCGGGAGAGCAACGTTTCCGAAAAAGATGTGCTCGTACGGGTGAAGGAGCGCTTTCTGAAACAATCGATCGAGTAAGGGGATTACATGGGGGAGAAGTCATTTTTCGACGAATCCAATGAGCGGGGGCGCTCGAGTGCTTCTGTCGATGTCGAAGACAATTTCGAAGATACGGCCACAAGCCGCTGGGGCGCAACTATGTTGCGCTGGGTGTTGGTGCTGTTCGTTGTAGCTTTGTTTGCACTGGTCGCATGGTTTGCGTCTTCGATTGCGTTATTGGTGGTGGGCGTCTTTGTCGGCGCGGTACTGTTCAGCTGTGCACATATCATGCTGGAGTGGGAGCGTGCCGTCGTCATGCGCTTCGGCAGGTTTAACCGGGTGGCCGGACCGGGCCTCATCTTCATGATCCCCTTCGTCGAGTACGCATCGGCCGTCATCGACCTGCGCATGCGCTCCACGTCGTTTAAGGCCGAGCGCGTACTTACGTCTGACCTCGTGCCGGTAAACGTCGATGCGGTGTTGTTCTGGATGGTCTGGGACGCAGGCAAGGCGTGTTCTGAGATTCGCAACTTCGAGAAGCTGGTATTTTGGGTCGCTCAGACTACGCTACGCGACGTTATCGGCGGTATGAACATTTCGCAGATGGGCATGCGTCGCGCTCAGATGGACAAAGAGATTGCCGATATCCTCGAGCGGAAAACGAGCGAATGGGGCATCACGGTGGTGTCCGTGGAAATAAGCGACATCAAGATTCCCGAAGAATTGCAAGAGGCCATGTCTGCCGAAGCCCGTGCCGAGCGCGAATACAACGCGCGCATCATCTTGGCGGAGGTCGAAAAGGAGATCTCGGAGATGTTTGTTGACGCGGCGCGCATCTACAAAGAAGAAGACGCAGCGCTTCAGCTGCGCGCCATGAGCTTTGTGTCGGACAGCGTGAAAGAAAAGGGCGGTCTCGTAGTGATACCCAGCGCATTGTCCGAAGCGTTCGAAGGTTTGGAAAGTATCGCCAAGAAGCGCTAGAAGCAGTGTGCGCATGGTGGGCGTAATCACCATTTGAGCAGCGAAATCAGCGAACCAAGCTCCCTGAAAAAGGAACTTGGTTCGTTTGTCCTTCACGCCGAAAACCCCCCTCTTCTCAAAAAAGAATCCTATATCTATAAGACAAGTATCACATATTTGTATGATTTATGATACGATACGCAACAGAGGCAAGCTGATAGATTGAATTGCTTGTTGAGCGAGTTTGCAGGGAGGGATGCTTACCGTGAAACCATGCTCGAGTTTCTACCTCTGTTCGCGCGAAAGAAAGGGAAAGGAAGGGGAATGAGGAAAAAGTTGGTATTAGCGACGACCGCCGTGCTCATGGCGGGATCGTTGTTCGCTGTCGGCTGTGCGCAGCAAGGCCCGTCAGGAGGTGACGGTTCGTCGACCGAGACTCAGTACAAGGACAGTATCGAGAAGACCGAGGCCTATTACGAGGAAGTGCAGGCTCGGCAAGACGAGATCAACAAGGAGTACGCTCCCGAAATTCGCACGTTGGAAGACGGCACCAAAGTCCAGCGCACGCCCACCGAATACCAGGGCTATCACTGGAACCGTCCCTACGAGGGCGGCGCGTCGTACAACAACTACTATCTCGACGCCGACAACCGCGGTTGCGGTGCGTGCCATGAAGACCTTGCCGATACGATGTCCAATATGGAGTACAGCCATACCACCATTTGGAACGAAGCGCTGGGCAATGAGATCACCGTCGACCAATGCATGCTCTGCCACAGCGACGATGACGGCTATGAAATGGGCACTTTGATGCACGGCGTTCACAACGGGGAGCGCAACAACGAGGCTTTTGTAGAAAAGGGCGGCAAATGCATCAGCTGCCACAATATGACCGAGAACGGTGAGGGCACCGAGCTTTGGGACGACGTCAAGTACGACCATCTTGACGGCATCGTCAAGGTCAAGGACGTCCAAGGTGATTTCGTCTTCGATCAGGATACGACAACGGCTCCTGAGGATATGTTCACCTACGACTGGATTCACTCCAAGTACGACAGCATGATTCACATCATGGGTAAAAACGTTCTCGACGAGCAGCTTCCGCAGGATTTCGTCGACAACTGGGAAGTCACGATCGACGGCCTGGTGAAAAATCCGTATAAGATGAGGCTGGCCGACCTTGTTGCCGAGGCCGAGGGTGCCGGGGTTACGGTTACGAAGCTCTCCAAGATTCACTGCGTTGACAATATGCCCGGTGGCGGCGGTATTTCTAACGTCGAGATAACGGGCATTCCCCTGAATTGGCTCATCGAAAAGGGTGGCGGCGCAAGCAAGGACATCACCGGTGCCCTGTTCGACCGCCGCGAGTTCCATACCAACGGCGTGCAGAATCATAGCAAGCGCGGCGTCCCCGAGACCTCTTTCGACAACGTGTACCTTGTCTACGAAATCGGCGGAAAACCGCTCGACCCCAGTTCGGGCAGCCCGTGCATCAACTGGGTTGAAGGGTGCGACGCCCAATCGTTCGTGAAGCAGTGCATGGGATACACCCTGACCGACGAAGAGAAGCCTTGGTCTGACTGGATGATGAACGGTTTCAACTCGTACGGCGAGGGCGATTACATGAACAAGCCCAACGCCAGCATCCTCAAGGTTCCCGAAGGGAAGATCATCGAAACTGGCAAGCCCTTCACCTTTGAAGGCTACGCCGATGCTTTTGACCAGGCGGTCGTCAAGCTTGAGTTCTCCATGGACAAGGGCAAGACGTGGACGGCATACGATCTTGGCAAGACCGATCCGCGGCAATGGGTGTACTGGCACTATACGTGGACGCCTGAAAGCGACGGCAGTTACGTGCTGATGGTAAAGGCAACCACCGAGACTGGCCTCGTGACCACCACTCCTCAAAAGGTAATGGTCACCGCCAAGAGCAATGTGGAGGGATAACATGAAATACAAGATGGGGAAGCGGGTGTTGGGTTGCACGGTAGGTGCCAGCATCGTCTTGGGAGGCTTAGGCGCCGTTGGCCCTCAGCTGGCTATGGCGATGGGGCCGCAGGACTTGGGCCCGAACCAGGTGTTGCAGCGAAATGCGGTCGATTACGACAAGATCGCGAACGTATCTGGCACCTTCTCGTTTTGTCAGGACCGGGTTACCCCGACCGACGACGTGTTCAATTTGTTCGGCACAGCGGCAACGACCATCTGCGCCAAGCCGGGATACGCTTTTGACGCGGTGAGCTACGAGAGCTACTACCTCAACATTGGCGGCAACGTGGAGAAGGTCTACACGATCGGCCTTGATGAGATCGAGCAGATGGACGCTCAAATGAAAAAGGAGATACGCTGCACGTGTGGCATGAGCCCCGCCGTTGCCATGGCCAGCGTTACAGGCGTCAAAGTGTCCGACATGCTTTCTTTGGTGGACATCGCGCCCGAGGTCAACACCATTACGTTCAAGGACAAGGACGGCTACGGGCTGCCGCTGCCCTTGTCCTACGTGACCGAGAAGGAGGCAATGCTCGTCTACCAGATAGGCGACAAGAAGCTTTCTGAGGGGGAGCGTTTGCAGGCATGGATTCCCGACACGGTTGCGAAGTACTTCACGCGTGCGATTACCGATATCGAGCTGTCCGTTTCAGACGAGGTGCCAACGGTTGAGGGCCCGGATGCAGACTATCGGGCCAAAGTAAGCATCCTCAGCACGGTTCAGGATGTGTTCAAGGTTGGCGACATGATTTCCTTCGAAGGATATGCCGACGACTGCGGGACTCAGGTAACTGCCGTCGAGTTCTCCCTCGACGGTGGGGAGACCTGGGCAACGTTTGACACCACTTCCTCCAATACCGAGGACTGGGTGTATTGGAACTTCGACTACGTGGCTGAAAAGGCAGGCGAGTACAAGCTCGACGTCCGGGCGGTTACCGAGGACGGCACAGTTTCTCCCCTCGCTTCCAGTGTGGTATTCAGCGTCGAGGGGTAAGCAATCGGTATTGCGTTGACATCGAAAGGAGGGAGAAGAACATGGGAGAAGAGACGAACGTAACGCGCCGCGTGCTGCTGCAGGCATCGGCGGCCGGTGCTTGCGCGCTTGCTCTGGGGAGCGTCGTTGTTTCCACTGCTGAAGCACACGCCGAAGAAACGGGTTCGAAAGTCGCGAGCGACGGTGTTCGGTATGGCTTTCTCGTCGGCCTTGCGAGATGTTCCGGTTGCGGCCGCTGCGTCGAGGCGTGCAGGAAGGAGAACAATCTTTCCGACGATACTCCCGATAGGCGCAAGGTCGCGTCTTTCAAGCGCAAGAGAGGGAAGAAGTTCTTTGTTTCAACTGCGTGCATGCACTGCGCTGAACCGAGTTGCATGAAGGTGTGCCCGGCTGGCGCTATCTCGCAGGACGCCAACGGTATCGTACGGGTGAACCCGGAGGTGTGCATCGGCTGCAAATACTGCTTCCAAGCATGCCCGTATGAGGTGCCGCAGTACAACGCTGTTTCTATGGACAAATGCGATTGTTGCCTAGGATCTGGAGTTGCTCTGGGAGATGAGCCGTATTGCGTAAGCGCCTGCAAATTTGGCGCCTTGAAGTTCGGCCCCTTAGAGGAGTTGAGAGAATCTACGAACGGCTCCGCAGTTCCCATTGCCGAGGCCAACAATCCCTCTTGCCTGTTACTTGGAACGGAGAGGTGAGCATGGTGTTGCAAACAATATGGGGTTGGCAGCCTGCGCTCTATCTGTTCCTGGGAGGCATGGGCGCCGGCGCATTCGTCATGGCGGCGGTGCTCTACCTGCTCGACCAGAAGCGCCATGCCAAAATCGTCTGCATTTCCATGTGGGCGTCGGCGATCTGCTTGGGCGTGGGCTTGCTCTTGCTGCTATCGGAGTTGATCCAGCCTGTGCGGGGGCTCATGATGTGGCAGAGCTTCAGCCATTTCACCTCGTGGATGACGTACGGTGCTTGGGGTGCATTTGCTGCTATCGCCGTGTTTGGCGTGTCGGCGGTGCTGGCCACGGCCAAGGTGGGGAAGAAGTGCGTGCACGATGAGAAGCAGGCGAAGCGGTTCGTGCTTGTGCGCAAAGTGCTGGCCCTTGTCGGTATTGCGTTGGGTGTGTTCGTGGCGGTATATACGGGCATGCTGCTCATGATGGCGCCCGGTGTGCCGCTGTGGAACACCCCGTTGCTCCCGTGCCTGTTTGCGGTATCGGGCATCGATACGGGCGTTGCGCTTGTCGAGATAGTGGCTGTGCTGCTGGCGAAGAAGGACCCGCTGGCACCTCGCGCCCGCGTGCTGATGGAAGGCATCGTGGTGGGGCTCGTGGCGATGGAGCTGGTGGTACTCGGTGCGTTTCTGCTGTCCATGGCAGGCGGCGAGGGGTCGGTCGTAGCTGCGACGGCCGCCCAATCAGTCGAGCTGCTCACGTCGGGCATCCTCGCTCCGTACTTCTGGGGTTTGGTAGTGGTGTGCGGTCTTGTGTTGCCGCTGGTCGTTGCCATCGTGGGGTTGGTGCCGCGCAAGCAGCACGCGAACACCCCTATGGCGGTTGGTGCCGCTGGGGCGATTGTCGGCGGATGTGCCCTGCGTTTTCTCATGCTAGCCGCAGGCTTGCATGCCAACGTGGTGGCCGAAACGGTCATTAACATGATTGGCTGATCTAGCCAGTTTGCCGATTCGACTGAGCGGCGAGGTTGCGCGTGCTTTGGGAAGCTCCCGAGGCGCGTGCGGCCTCGCCGTTTGCTGCAAGCTTGGTCGAAGGCTTGTTGCCTTTGGCTATACGGGCTCTGCTTGCGTCTCTTGTCTTAGCTGGCCATCGTGCTCTAGTGAATCCCACATTTTTCGGTCGAAAAATGTGGGATTATGTACATTTTTCGGTCGAAAAATGTGGGATCACCGCTAGTGGGCACTTTGTGTGACGGGATGGGGTATAAAAGGGAAGACGAAACACCCGTCCCCTCTGTCTGTCGGGAGAACGCCATGGAGCGACACATACTCGCAGATCTTCAAAACTGGAAAGAACGTCCCGATAGAAAGCCATTGGTGTTGCGTGGTGCTCGTCAGGTGGGAAAAACATGGGCACTTCAAGAGTTTGGGAAGCGCTGCTTTGAGGACTGCGCTTACGTGCGACTCGAAGACAACGCTCCTGCGGCAGCGCTTTTCGAGGGCTCGCTGGAGCCGAGCCGGCTTATAGAGGGCTTGTCTGCCTTGGCCCGGAAGCCCATCATCGCGGGCAAAACCTTGTTGATCTTGGACGAAGTTCAATCCGTCCCTCGAGCTTTGACGGCCTTGAAGTATTTCTGCGAAGACGCACCCGAGTACTGCATTGCGGTTGCCGGATCGCTTTTGGGCGTGGCGCTGCATACGAGCATCTCGTTTCCCGTAGGAAAGGTCGATTTTCTCGACTTGTACCCAATGAGCTTCACTGAGTACCTTGAAGCCGCAGGCGAGAGGGATTTGCTGGCATTTTTGCAAAGCAGCAACCTCGACATGGTGAGCGTGTTCAAGGAAGCGTACACCGACCATCTCAAGCGCTACTATTTTGTTGGCGGTATGCCCGAAGTGGTGAAATCCTTTGTGGAACAAGGGGATTTCCATCGCGCGCGCGTGTTGCAGTCGGCCATAGTCGATGCCTATGAAGCCGATTTCTCGAAGCACGTGCCTGGTCGCGATAGTGAGCGGTGTCGCATGGTTTGGCAGTCCTTGCCGCGACAACTTGCAAAGGAAAATAAGAAATTCATCTACGGCACCATAGAAAAAGGTGCACGAGGGCGCGATTTCGAGGAAGCTATCCAGATTCTTGTAGACAGCGGGGTAGTGCTGCGGGTTGGTCGTATTGCCAAGCCCGGTCTACCTTTGGAAGCGTATCGAGATCCATCGGCGTTCAAACTTTACTCGCTCGATGTGGGACTGCTTGGTGCTATGTCGGGTCTCGACAGTGCAACAATTGTGGACGGCAGTACCTTGTTCACGGAATTCAAAGGGGCGCTCGCTGAACAGTACGTGTGTCAGCAGCTGGTTTCCGATTGCGGCCTTGCGCCCTACTATTGGTCTGCGGAAAAATCGTCTGGCGAAGTTGATTTTGTGGTGCAGAGGGGAAACGACGTGCTGCCCATCGAAGTGAAGGCCGAAGTGAACCTAAAAAGCAAAAGCCTTGCGAGTTTCTGTAGGACATACGGCATCGGCCGTGCCGCGCGCTTGTCGATGTCCGGCTACGAGCGAGGAAAATGGCTTACAAATGTACCGCTCTACGCTATGCCGATGCTCGAGAGTTCGTTATGAGCAGGGGCTTTTGAAGAGGCGCCGGCTGCATGGACGGGGCATGAACAGGGGACGTAGCACTGTTCATGGTAACGCTATCGGCGATGCCGTAAAATGATGCTGCGAACGGTGCTACGTCCCCTGTTCATGTGGGGTTGATGATCTCCTGCTTGGGCGTAACTTGGGGAAGCTGCAGCATATTCGTCCGAGGAGTTTACCTTGCATCGCTGATTAATTTTGAAAGGGCGCAACTTCCGCGCGCGGTGAGGTTCGTCTCGGCTCCCTCCAAACCCTCCAAACCCTCCAAACC
>NZ_JAVWUP010000041.1:16371-18950 GCF_036667095.1 Gordonibacter sp.
CCCTCCAAACCCTCCAAACCCTCCAAACCGCCTTCCGTTAGGATTGTCTGACAGTAGACGGTTTTTTGCTGTGCTATACTCGCTCCAACACTTTAGCGTAGTAAAGTAAACGGCTCGAGGGGAAGAGGGCTTGGGCCGCGGGACGCACAGGAGGATGAACCACATGAAGAAACTCAAGGCGATCTTAGCCGTGGCGGCAACGCTCGCACTTGCCGCCGTCGTGCTGGCTGGCTGCTCGGGCGGCGGCGACGCGCAGAAGGATGCCGGCGCGGATGGCAAAACGAAGCTGACGGTCGGCTTCGACCAGGGCTACCCGCCTTACGGGTTTGTGGGCGACGACGGCGAGTTTGCCGGCTTCGACCTCGATCTGGCTAAGGCCGTGTGCGAGAAGAACGGCTGGGATCTTGACCTGGAGCCCATCGACTGGGACGCGAAGGATGCCTTGCTGGGAAGCGGCACTATCAATTGCATTTGGAACGGTTTCACGATGGAAGGACGCGAGGACGGCTACACGTTCTCCGAGCCCTACATGCTCAACGAGCAGGTCGTGGTAGCTAGGGCGGACAGCGGCATCAAGTCGCTCGACGACCTCAAGGGGAAGATCGTCATGACGCAGGTCGATTCCGCTGCGCTCGACGTGCTCGAGGGCGATCAAGCCCAGCTTGCCGGCACGTTCAAAGAGCTGCAGACCATCGGAGACTACAACAATGCTTTCATGCAGCTGGAATCCGGCATGGTGGATGCCGTCGCTTGCGACCTTTCCATAGCCGATTACCAGATGGCGGCCAAGAAGGGCACCTACGTGAAGATCGACCCGGCGCTGTCCACCGAGAACTACGCGGTTGGCTTCAAGAAGGGCGACACTGAATTGGCCAAGCAGGTGACCGACACGCTCAAAGCGCTCGACGCGGATGGTACCGTGAAGCAACTGTGCGGGAAATATGAGAAATACGGTATGAGCTACGACAACTGGAAGCTCGCGTAAAGCGTTTAGGCTGAGCACGCGCAGGAAGGTTATCACGTGGATTTCAGTACGACGATGGGAATACTGATCTCGGGTTTCGCATTCACCATTCAGATTTTTCTGGTGACGCTTGTCGGGGCACTGCCGCTCGGCATTCTGGTGGCGTTTTGCCGCATGAGCAAGTTCAAGCCGCTCGCTCTCGTTGCGCGGTTCTACATATCCGTCATGCGCGGCACGCCGCTTATGCTGCAGCTCATGGCGCTTGCGTACGGCCCGTACTTCGTTTTCGGCATTCAGGCAGGTCAGGAATGGAAGTTCGTGGCCTGCTCCATTGGCTTCATCGTCAACTATGCCGCCTACTTTGCGGAGATATACCGCAGCGGCATCCAGTCGATCCCCCACGGCCAGTACGAAGCGGCAGCGGTGCTGGGCTACTCGCGTGCCCAGACGTTTATGAAGATCGTGCTTCCGCAGGTGCTGAAGCGTATCCTGCCGGCTTTGGGTAACGAGGTCATCACGTTGGTGAAGGACACGTCGCTCGCGTTCGTCATCGGCGTTATGGAAATGTTTGCGCAGGCGAAAGCTTTGGCTTCGTCGCAGGTGAGCATGATTCCGTATGTTATTGCCGGCGTGATCTACTGGGTGTTCAACTTCATCGTAGAAATGGTGCTCACCCGTATCGAGAAGCACCTCGACTACTACCACGATTAGGAGCGAGCTATGACCGACGAGACGCTCGTGCAGCTGGAGCACGCGAAGAAGAGCTTCGGCGACGCGGCCGTGCTGAAGGACATCTCGCTTTCGGTGAGAAAAGGCGAAGTGGTGGCCGTCATTGGCCCGTCGGGCGGTGGCAAATCGACGCTTTTGCGCTGCTGTACGTTGCTGGAAACGCTTGATGCGGGCCGCCTCGCGTTCGGCGACCTGGTTGCTGCCGAGAACGATGGCGCGGGCCGGGCCGCCTATGCCTCGAAAGACGTGCTGAAACAAGCTAAGACGCGCTTCGGCCTGGTATTCCAAAATTTCAACCTGTTCCCGCACTACACGGTGTTGAAGAATATCGTCGATGCACCCATCCACGTGCTAAAGCAGCCCAAGGACCAAGCGCTGGCTCATGCGCGCGAGCTTCTGGCGAAGATGGGTCTTGATGGCAAGGAAGATATGGTACCCTGCGAACTTTCGGGCGGTCAGCAGCAGCGGGTGTCCATCGCCCGCGCGCTGGCGATGGACCCTGATGTGCTGTTCTTCGATGAGCCTACCAGCGCGCTCGATCCTGAGCTTACCAAAGACGTGCTCAAGGTCATCCGTGATTTGGCCGAAGAGGACATGACTATGGTCATTGTGACGCACGAGATGAACTTCGCGCGCGATGTGGCCGACCGTATCGTGTTCATGGACGGCGGCGTTATCGTGGAAGAAGGCGCCGCGGCCGATCTTATCAATCATCCCCAGCATCGGCGCACGCAGGCCTTCCTCGCCAAGTACGAGGAAGATTAGGCCTGTCGGCAGGGAAACAAGCCTCCTCTTGTCTCCCTGCCGACAACCGCTGACAACCGCGTGCGGATGCTTTTGCCAGGTGGCGGTGCTTCTTGTGCTGCCACCTCGGCGTTTAGACGCG
>NZ_JAVWUP010000042.1:0-18579 GCF_036667095.1 Gordonibacter sp.
TGCTCGCGTAATATTTGATACAATATACTAATAAAGAATAAAAATCAATAACAATAAAACTGAAATTACGGGTACTTTGCCCGTCGTTCAGCGGGAGGGCATTCACATCTCCATCACAAGCGCAAACAAGGGCAAGCTTTCTCTTATGTCGTTTGCTAGAATAGAACGAATTCCGCTGAAAGAAGGTTGCATGATCTCTGGGGATATGGAAAAGCTGCATCCATCCGCAAAAACGCTCGTGAAAGAATGCATTGCGAGCCGTGTGCATGCGAAAGATGCCAGCCTGTATGATTTTTCCGAAGATGCACAGGAGTGTGCTCGTCGTTATATGGGGTGGACCGACTTGGGCAGCAATCCGCCCTATCTGCTTGGCGATATCCAGGCCTTTGCGGACTCAATCATAGCGCAAGGCCTGAAAACGGTGGTGCTTATCGGGCAGGGCGGCTCGACGCAGGCGCCGATGACGCTGACGAAGTACAACAAGCCCGACTCGTCCCTGGTCACGTTTAAGACGCTGGATTCCGATTCGCCGGTGCGTGTGCGTGCCACGTTAGCTGAGGTCAAGCCAGAATCCACCCTGTTTATCATCTCGTCGAAAAGCGGCGGTACGATCGAGCCGCGTCTGGCGCTGCAAGCGGTCCGCGATGCGTTGTCCGACGGGATGCCAGCGGAGAAGCTCGTCGAGCATTTGGTTGCCATTACCGATCCTGGTTCCGATCTCGAACGCCAAGCGCGGGAGGAAGGTTGGGCGGCCGTGTTCCCCGGCGAACCCTCGGTCGGTGGGCGTTTTTCGGCACTCACGGTGTTCGGTTTGCTGCCGGCGGCTCTCGTGGGGATCAACCTCGAGGAACTTATGGCGCATGCCGTCGAGGCCGAAAAGGCCTGCAGCGAGGATGCCATCGATAACCCGGCCATTGGGTTGGCGGCCTTCTTATATGACAATTACCTGGCAGGACGCAACAAGTTCTCGTTTCTTACACCGAAGCGCGGTCGCGTGCTGGGTCTGTGGATCGAGCAGCTGGTGGCCGAAAGCCTGGGCAAAGACGGCCAGGGTATCCTGCCGAACATCGAAATAGACTCGCTGCTGCTGACGAAGGATCCGGGTGATCGCAGCGTCATCATGTACCAAACGAAGACCGACCTGTGGGACGAGCGCCGCAACTTCGAGATGAGCTTGTCTTATATCGACCCTGCCATTCCTCGCATCAACTTCAAGATCGACTCGGTGGAGGAGTTGGCCGAGCATTTCGTGATGTGGGAATACGCCATTGCCATGTGCGGCTATCTGATGAAGGTGTGCCCGTTCGACCAGCCTGATGTGTCCGCCGCCAAAGCGGCAGTGCTGGACATCTTGCGCGAAGGCCAGCCCGCACCTGACTTCGTGCAGGATTTCACCGACGAGGTGCAGATGGGCGAGGTGGAAGTGCGCCTGTCGCCCTGTTTCAAGGATTGCACGGAAGTAAGCTCGGCTTTGCGCGCGTTGTTCGCAAGCATCCAGCCAGGCGACTACTTCGCCATCAACGCATTTTTGCCGTTCACCGGCGAGGGCCGACGCGAGGCATTGGAGATCATCCGCCACGCTGTGGCCGAAAAGCGCAGGACGGTGTCGTGCCTCGAGGTGGGGCCGCGCTATCTGCATTCCACGGGGCAGCTGCAAAAGGGCGGGCAGAACAACGGTGTGTTCCTTATTCTGTCGGCCGACGAGCTGAAGGACATCCCCTTGGTGGGCGAAGCCGCAGAGAGCCTCGGCACGCTGGCTAAGGCGCAGGCGTCGGGCGACCTGCTCACGCTTGCCGGTCGTGGCCGTCGTTGCGTGCATTTGCACTTGCCGGATAACTCTGGTGCCACGTTGCGCGGCTTGTCCAGTTTGGTCACGGGCATTCTGGAGAATCTCGAACCATCGGTTTAATTGCAGGAGCATATATGATCGAAGCACTCGATATCCAGGTAAAAGGCATTGTACAAGGGGTGGGCTTCCGCCCCTTTGTCTATCGTCTGGCGAAGAAGTACCTGATCAATGGTTGGGTTCTGAATGCCGCTGACGGTGTGTTCATCCATGCGGAAGGCGAGGGGAAGCTGCTGGACGAGTTCGTGCTCGAACTGTCCGACAACCCGCCTGCCGCCTCGCGCGTTGAGGAAGTGACCCTCAAGGAAGTTCCTCTGGAAAACTTCGACACTTTCGATATCCGCTTTTCAGATGCGGGAGCGGTGGACAAGACCACGCTGGTGTCGCCCGATCTGGCCACCTGCGACGACTGCGCGTGGGAGCTGTTCAATCCCAACGACCGCCGCTACCGCTACCCGTTCATCAATTGCACGAACTGCGGACCGCGCTTCACCATCATCGAGAAGCTGCCCTACGATCGCAAGAGCACGTCGATGAAGGACTTCCCGATGTGCGAACGCTGTGCGGCGGAATACGGCGATCCGCTCGACCGCCGTTTCCATGCACAGCCCGATGCCTGCTTTGTATGCGGGCCGCACGTAAGCTGGTGCGAGCACGAGGACGGCGATAGCGAGGCACCGTTGGGCCCGGTGACGTGGGGGCGCACGCGTGAGGAAAGCGATACCATCCTGACGCGCGCCGTAGAGCTGCTGCTGGCGGGAAAGATAGTGGCGGTGAAGGGCCTAGGGGGCTTTCACCTGGTATGCGATGCTGGGAACGCCGAGGCTCTCGCGCTGCTGCGCGCCCGCAAGCGGCGCCGTGGCAAGGCGTTCGCAGTAATGGCGAGTGATGTCGCAGCGGTACGGCGCCTGTGTGCGGTGAGCGAGGTTGAGGAGGGCGTGCTCACCTCGGCGCAGCGTCCTATCGTGCTGCTGCGCAAGCACGACGATGCGCCATTCGCCCCTGGCTTGGCTGATGAGTTGCCGGAGTTGGGCGTCATGCTTCCCTATACGCCCTTGCAGCACCTCTTGCTGCACGATTTCTCGAAGGAGCTTGCTGCTCGCTTCCCGTTAAGGACCCGAACGTTGGAAGGCGGCAAGGGTGATAGTGCGGTCGGCGAGGTCCCTCTGCTCGTTATGACCTCGGGCAACCTGCACGACGAGCCTATCGTCACCGACGATGCGGAAGCAAGCGTAAAGTTGTTTGGCGTGGCCGACGGGTTCCTCGGACACGACCGCGCTATCCGTGCGCGCTATGACGACTCGGTTGTGCGCGTCATCCGCGCCGGTAGCACGGGCGAAGCGGTACAGTTCATCCGCCGCGCGCGCGGCTATGCTCCGCTACCCCTTTCCCTACCTAAGTGGACGCCCGCCACCGACGGAGGGGGGGCGGCTGTCGGGCCCGGTGCTGACGGGACAGCTGTCGCACCCCCCTTTATCTTCGCGACCGGCCCCGAGCAGAAGAACACCTTCGCTTTGACGCGCGACGGAGAGGCGTTCGTGTCGCAGCATATCGGTGATTTGGAGAACGCGGAAACCTACGATGCGTGGCTGGCCGCGAAGGATCGCTACGAGGCGTTGTTCGAGATATGCCCGACACGGGTGGCGTGTGACCTGCATCCGGAGTATCTCACGACGAAGTGGGCCCACGACCAAGAGCTTCCGGTTGTCGAAGTACAGCATCACTTCGCGCATGTCGTCTCGGCTATGGCCGAGCATCAGCTATCCGGCCCGGTGTGCGGCATCGCCTTCGACGGTACGGGCTATGGCGCAGACGGCGCCCTGTGGGGCGGCGAAGTGCTGCTCGCCAATCTGTCTGCCTTCGAGCGCTTTGCCAATCTGGCCTACCTCCCTATGCCGGGCGGCGCGGCGGCGGTGAAGCACCCGCTGCGTATGGCTTACGGCGCCTTGTGGGCCTTCGATCTGCTGGATCATCCTGGTGCCCATAACATGCTCGCTGCACTAGGCGAACAAGCGGACATCTGCGAGCAAATGATCGATCGTGGCTTGAATACTCCCCTGACCTCCTCGGCCGGTCGCTTGTTCGATGCCGCCAGCGCGCTTCTGGGCATCTGCGTCGAACCTACCTACGAGGGTGAGCCAGCTATCTTGCTGGAAGCGGCTATAGGTGCGTTTGCAGAGCAGGATGACTACGATTCCGCAGCAGAGCGCTACGCGATCGCGGTTACGAAGAACACCGCAACTGCAGCCAGTACCGCGCAGGACACTTCGGTCGTGCTGCTGGATGCGGCAGGCACGTTCCGGGCCTTGCTCGACGACTTCGCTGCGGGTGTGCCCGTCTCGCTGGTTGCGCGGCGTTTCCATGATGCGTTCGTGCAGGCTATAGTTGATATATCGCTGCTTGTCCGTGGGGTGTACGACATCGAGACGGTCGTGCTTACCGGTGGGGTGTTCATGAACCGCTATCTGGTGGAGCATGCGCTCGCAGCGCTTGAGGTTGCTGGCTTTACGGTAGCCGTCAACCGCGATCTGCCGCCTAACGACGGCTGCATTTCGTTCGGTCAAGCTGTGGTAGCATGGGCCGCAAGCAAAGAGAACGCCGCAAACGCTGGCGTATAGGCGCTGCGAGCGCAACTTGTAGCGCCCCTATGAGAGAGAAGGCATGAACCATGTGCTTGGCCATACCCGCAAAAGTGATCGAGCTGAAAGAGAACCGCCTGGCGACCGTAGATATTCTGGGGGTGACGCGCGATATCGCCGTCGACCTTACCCCGCAGGTTGAAGTGGGCAACTTCGTACTCGTCCATGCCGGCTTCGCTATCGAAGTGGTGGACGCCGCCTATGCGCAGGAAACCATCGACCTTATCAAGCAGTTCCCCGAATTGGTGGGAGAAGAGATCCAGCAATAGCGAAAGGCCTTTTGTCTGCTTACGCGTGTTTGCCCGACTCTGGCAGATTTGCGCGTCAAGCGAGGGGAGGGCACCTGTTCGTATAGGACGCAAAGGTGAGGAAATCGAGCATGACCGAGAGCAACAACCTAGAAGCCGAGCTGGCAGCGTTCAAGGATCCTCAGTTGGCGCGGGGGCTTATCGACTCTATTGCCAAGCTGGCTCCCCAGGATGCCACCATCATGGAGGTGTGCGGAACTCACACCGTAGCCATTGCGCGCAATGGCATCCGCAATCTCATGCCCGAGGGCCTTCATCTGGCATCGGGGCCGGGGTGCCCCGTCTGCGTCACGGCCAACAAGGACATCGATACGGTTATCGCGCTTACCCGCCAGCCGAACGTGACCATTGCCACGTTCGGCGATATGACCCGCGTTCCGGGCAGCACGTCGAGCCTGCTGAAGGAGCAGGCGGCCGGTCGTTCGGTGAGCATCGTGTACTCTCCGCTCGACGCGCTGCGCCTCGCAGAAGAACAGCCCGGCCGGGAAATCGTGTTCGTGGGCGTGGGCTTTGAGACCACGACGCCGCTCGTGGCTATGGCTATCAAGCGCGCCAAAGTTGCCGGTTTGAAGAACTTCAGCGTGTTCGTGGCGCACAAGAATATGCCCGGAGCTCTGGAAGCCATCATCAACGACCCGCAGTTGAAGCTCGATGCGCTCATCCTGCCCGGCCATGTAAGCACCATCATTGGGGCGGAGCCCTATCGCTTCTTAGCCGACCGCTATGGTATCCCTGGCGTCATTACGGGCTTCGAGCCGGTGGACGTGCTGCAGGGTATCGCTATGATCATGCGCCAGTTGCACGAGGGCCGCGCCGAGATCGAGATCGCCTATGCGCGTGGCGTCATGCCCGAGGGAAATCCTGTGGCGCGTGCCGCTATCGACGAGGTGTTCGAGACTTGCCCTGCCACCTGGCGTGGTTTGGGGGAAATCCCGGGTTCGGGCTACCGCATCCGCGAAGAGTTCGCTGCCTTCGATGCCGTTCGCCGCTTTACGCCGGAAGTCGAGCCTACGCAGGAACCGAAGGGTTGCCGCTGCGGCGACATCCTGCGCGGCATTATGGCACCGAGCGAATGCCCCCTTTTCCGCACGGTATGTACTCCCGAAAACCCCGTAGGCCCTTGTATGGTATCGAGTGAGGGTAGCTGTGCCGCGTACTATCGATATTACTAACTACCACCAAACAATCCTTATTTCTTATGTGCCCAAGTCAGATTGATCGGGGCTAACAGACGCGTGGTTTATTCCCCTCTTCATCGAAGTGTCAGTATTTGCTTGTGAACCAAACGGTTTTGGACTATTGTCGGCAAAAGAAGCGAATCGGTAACGTCGTTTGAAGCTGTCTGCAATAAGTGATATTTTTATCTTGACATTACAGATGCTATGCAACGGGGGCAATACGTGGAGAAGGTGCGAGGCAAGGGGCATCGTAGGCGATTTTTGCCGTCGCCTCTTATCACGGTTGTGGCTGGGCTGGCCGTTACGGCATTACTTACAGGTATGATCGCGCATCTCGATGCCGAGTACAATAAAGAGGTAGCGTACCGTACGGCGCAGGTGTACGGTACGCGTATCGGGTCGTTGCTCGACAGCCTCTTTCATAAAACTGACGTACTAGCGTCCGTTATCATTTCCGATGAAGGGGTTCTTTCCGAAGAAACTTTCATTGATGTGGCGAAGTCTCTTATGGTTGGGGAAGGAATTCGGGCGATTCAGTATCAACCGGGTGGGACGACTCAGTACGTTTATCCCCTTGAGGGCAACGAGGTCATACTCAATGCCAATGTGTTCGACAATCCAACGCGTCGTGACGATGCTCTACTGGCGGTCGAAACCAAACAAATTGAGCTTTCGGATCCTAATGAGCTTAAACAAGGCGGCTTAGGAATGATCGCTCGCGATCCTGTCTATATGACAAACGATAGTGGGCAAGAGGAGTTCTGGGGTTTTGCTACTATTGTTCTCGATCTTCCTCAAGCGCTTGATCCTATCATGCTGCACGATTTGGAGAAAGACGGCTATCGCTACGAGCTCTCGTCAAGGTCTAACTCGGGCGATTCGGTGAGGGTTGCCTCTTCTGGACAGTTGCCAGGCGATGACTCCGTATCGTATCAAATTTCGGTTTCTAATCATGAATGGACATTAAAGCTTGCTCCCAGTTACAGTTGGGCGAGAGCGATTCCCTTGGTTGTTGTGATCACCGTAGGAATAGTTATCAGCTTGCTACTTGCTCTTGTGGCACGGTTGGTTCGAGCGCGACGACTTATATTGCATAAACTCGCTATTACCGATGAGCTGACTGGTTTGCATAATCGTCGTTGGTTCTCCCAGGAAATAACAAACTGGTGTGCCGATACGGGTACGGCATCCTTTGCGGTGTTTTTCCTCGACCTAGACGGATTCAAGACCGTGAACGATACTATGGGTCATCAATGTGGAGACGAGCTGTTGCGAAAAATTGCTGCGCGTCTTATTGACGTTTGTGACGAAGGTGACGTGCTAGCGCGTCTGGGCGGTGATGAATTCGTAGTTGCGCGCTGCGGCGTCAACCGCGAACAGGCTCAAGCCTTTGCCGAAGAGTTGGAGCAGGCTATCGCTCGACCTATTACTGCGTGCAATCGTGAGTGGACTATGCTTGTCAGTATTGGTATCGCCCTCTTTCCTGACGACGGAACCGATTACGAGGCGCTGACGCACGTGGCCGATACGGGTATGTATCGTCAAAAGCAAGCTGAGGGAGCTGTTGGTCGTACGGGGCTTTAAGTTGCCGTGGACGTGTTTTGAGTAGAGCGAGTAACCTACTGATTCCGTATAGGCACTGAGGGGGAACGTTTCTTGAAGTGATGCCAGGGTATGTTTTTCAGCTGGATCGGTATCTCCAACAGGGCGGCAACGTATTTCTGTCGCCTCTCCAGCAAGATGCCTTGTTGTTGTGGGGCTGAAAAAAACCCGAGGAAAAAATCTCTGACATGCTCCGACATTCTGCTCAGAGTTGTGGCGCTTAGCTGCAAATGGTGCTAAACTTGTATCAAATAAGCTGGAAGCTTAGGGAAACGGAGCGTCCAGCGGTAAAAGCCAAGTCGAGAAAAGGGGGTGTGCGATGGATATCTTCTCCGATGCGGTGCTGTTGTCTCGAATACAATTTGCGCTGACGGTGGCCTACCACTTTATTTTTGTGCCGCTATCTATCGGACTAGGTCTTATCCTGGCCATCAACGAAACAAAGTACTTCCGGTCGCGTACCGAGGAGAACGCAGCAGCATCGAGGTTCTGGGTGAAGATCTTCACCGCGACGTTCGTGGTCGGTGTGGCCACGGGCATCACGATGGAGTTCTCCTTCGGAACGAACTGGGCAGACTATGCCCGCTTCGTCGGTGACATCTTCGGAGCGCCTTTGGCGGCCGAAGCCCTGCTGGCATTCTTCCTTGAGTCGGTGTTTCTGGGCGTACTGTTGTTTGGCCGTAAACGCGTGTCGCCCAAGTTCTACCTGGTGTCTGCCTGGCTCGTGTTCATAGGCTCGGCCTTGAGTGCGCTCTGGATTCTCATTGCGAATTCGTGGATGCAGACGCCGGCTGGTGCCGAACTGGCTGCCGATGGCACGAAGGCGGTTCTCACCGACTTCTTTGCAGCAGCATTCAACCCGTCGCTGTACCCACGTTACACTCATTCGGTGGATGCCGTGCTTATCATGGGTTCGTTCGCGGCTATGGCCGTGGCCGCCTGGTACCTGCTGAAGGGCAAGCACACGAAGTTCGCCATGAAGACGATGAAGATCGGGGCGGTGGCAGGCATTATCACCAGCTGCTTGATGATCGTGTTCGCGCATGCGTCGGCCGTGGTCGTTGCCGAGGAGCAGCCCACGAAGCTGGCCATGATGGAGGGCATGTACGAGACAGAGGTTCCGCCACTGTACGCCTTCGGCTGGGTGGATGAGGAAAGCCAGAAGGTTATCACGCCGTTCTCTATTCCCGGTGGCACCAGCTTCTTGGCTACCGGCACGTGGGATACCGAGTACCTGGGCTTAAACCAGCTTTCCGAGACCGAGAAGTACGGCGATCTTGATCCGGCAACGGCGCCGGTGAACGCCGTGTTCCAGAACTACCATATTATGGTGATGATGTACGGCCTGATCATGGTAACCGTTATCTTGGCACTGGTGTTCACTTTGCGGGGTGGCAAGATCAAGAACATGAAGTGGTTGCAACGCCTTGTGCTCATCTCGCCGGTCTTCCCATTCATAGCCATTCAGACCGGATGGTTTACCGCCGAGCTGGGGCGCCAGCCGTGGGTGGTGTATCCGTCTACCTCGGGGCCGGAGGGTGTCAGCTTGCTGACGAACGCCGCCTCTTCCCAGTCGGTGACCGTGCCCGAGCTGGTTATAACCATCGTATTGTTCGTGGTAGTGTATGTGTTCCTGTTCGCGGCGTGGGTGCGCATTATCGGACGCTTCATCAAGCAGGGTCCGGTCGTGGAGTCCGAGAAGGCTATCCCGGTAGATTCCGGCGCTGCGGCTGCTGTGGCTGCGGGGAACGCTGTGGACACGGCACCCGAGAAGGCGCGAGCATCCGCTGACCTGAAGGACGGTGAGTAGCCATGGAGATGACGCTTCTTTCGGTGGTGTGGTTCTTCTTGATCTTCGTGCTTATCGCCGGGTATTTCATCTTGGACGGTTTCGACTTGGGTGCAGGTGTGCTGTATCCGTTCCTTGCCAAGAACGACCATGACAAGTCGGTCGTGCGTCGCAGCATCGGCCCGGTGTGGGATGGTAACGAAGTGTGGCTGCTTACGGCCGGTGGCGCGCTGTTCGCGGCGTTTGCTCCCGCGTACGCTACGACGTTCTCGGGGTTCTACCTGGCTATCATGCTGGTGCTGTTCGGCTTGATCGTCCGCGCCGTGTCGGTGGAGTTTCGCGGGCACGACCCCCAATGGGGCAAGATATGGGACGGCTGCTTCTTTGTAGGCTCGCTGCTCCCGGCTTTGCTTTTTGGTGTCGCCGTAGGCAACATCTACGCGGGCATTCCCATGGATGCGGCGGGGAACTATAGCGGTGTGCCCCTGCTGGGCCTCATCACGCCCTTCACGTTGCTGTGCGGTTTGCTGGGCCTGGCCATGTTCATGGCGGCAGGTGCTTCGTGGCTGGCGCTGAAGGCTCCGAAGCCCTCTGATATGCAGGCGAAAGCGGCGCGTCTGCGCCTGCCGCTGCTGATCATCGCGCTGGTGCTATTCTTCGCGGTGTCGGTGTACGGCCACTTCATCATCCAGCCGGACATGGCGCCTGTGCTGGAGATCGCTCGCTGGATCTTCGCCGTCCTGTTCGTTGCCGGCATCGTCGTCTCTCTGGTGTTGGCCAAGAAAAAGGATTGCGACCTGGGGGCTTTCCTCGGCCAATCGGTTTCGGCAGGCTGCCTTGTATTCCTGTTGGCGGCATCGATGTTCCCGAATTTGGTCGTGGCATCGGCGGACAGCATCGGTCCGAGCATCACGCTGATGAGCGCTGCGTCTTCCGAGCTGGCACTCGGGTGGATGCTGGGCATCACCTGCGTCGGCCTGCCGCTGGTGCTGGTCTACCATGTGATCCTCTACCGCACGTTCCGCGGTCGCGTGAAGGACGACGACCTGTCGCATTACTAGGCTTTTCTACGACGAAAAGCACAAGGGGTGAGATTGGGCGCTTCCTGAATTGAATGGTCTTTCAGAACTACGAGCGTCGGCAGCGTTGATTGCCGACGCTCGTATTGTGTGCTGTCAGGAAGTCTACAAGGTTTTCAAGGCGTGCCGTTTACGTTCACCTGGAAAGCTTTTGGTTGTTTGTGCTGGTCTGTTAGTTAGGTTATCAAACAAAAAGGGATGTTCCGCTTTATATGATAATGAGGGTCTAGTATACTGTTGATAAATTGCTACTTGATTTATGAGAATTAGGTGCTAAAGAAGGAGATCGTCGTCATGTCCGGGAACATCAACGAAGTATCAGCCGGCCCGGAGGGTTCGCCGCAACCTCAGCAGCCCCACGATGCGGATGCCCAGCCTCCTGCGCCTGCGGTTCCGCAGCAGGCCGCCCAGCCGTATCAGGCTCAGTCTCCGTATGCTCGGCAGCCTGTCGTTCCCGGGCAACCAAATCCCTACGGTCGGCTCGTACCGGGGTACTATCCGCAGCCTGCGGCCCCGAGCGGAAAAGCAACGGCCGCACTGGTATGCGGTATCCTGGCAATCCTCTTCTCGGCGTCCCTTCTGCCGGGTATTATCTTGGGCATTGTGGCTATTGTGCTCGCATCCAAGGCTGTCAAGGAGTCCGGCAAGAACGGCAAGACCACGGGTGGTAAGGTCTGCGGTATTGTCGGCATAGTATTCTCGGTGCTCGCGTTTCTCATGTATCTCATGATCGGCTTTGGCGCCATCATGTATGCAGCTTCCAACGCCGATTCGATTTCGAGTTCGTACCTCGATACGCCCCGCAGCAGTGCGCCGATGACTTCCGAAGGCGACCAAAAAGCCGAGCCGGCCGTTCAAGCCGAGCTCGACAAGTTGAAGAACAAGGACACCGCCGTGGTTCAGGCGCTGGCAGAAAAACTCGACAAAGGGTTTAAAGATTCCAGTAATTACAGCCTGACCGAACTCGGTGTCGACCCGGCTTCGTTTGCCCAGTGGATGCTCGCCGACTTCACCTACCAGCTTGATGGCGTATACACCTATGACGACGGCACCGGTTCTGCTTATGCCGATGTCACCGTGCGCGACCCTTATGCGCTCGCAACGGCGTTCATGGAAGAAGCGCAGGCGTTCGTCGACTCCCCGGAGGCATCGACGTTGGACGAGGCAGCCATGAAGGTCAAGCTTGGTGAGCTGTATCAAGCGGCTATGAACAAGTCCACTGCTATGACGGATAACTACGTCAGCTTCGACCTTGTCCAGAAAGACGGCGCATGGGCGGTTGACCAGGATTCATGGGCAAGCGAAGTCGACTACCTGTTCGGCATCTACTAAGCGGGCGGCTGCGAACTATACGTTGCGGAAATGCAGAAAGGCGAGCCAGACGGTTCGCCTTTCTGCATGAGGGAGGGATGGCACCTTGCGCAAGGCCCTCGGCGTCGAACACGAACCAGGCTGTGGAAGGCATGGGCAGGTGTGGGCAATCGCCAAGAAATGTTCGACCTGCTGCTGCAAAGTGCCGACGCTGAGGAGGACTGAGGGCGTACAGAACAAGGCGCTGCATCGGCGTCGTCCGTTATGCGAGGCGTTGTCCTAACTCCTTCGCGGCGGTAGCCTTGTCGAAGTTGCCACCCGTTTTCTGGGTGAGCGCGCCCATGACGCGACCCATGTCCTTCTTGGTGGACGCGCCTGTTTCGGCCAGGACCTCTCCGATAAGGGCGATCAGGTCGTCGCCGGAAACCTGCTTAGGCAAGTATTCTTCCAAGATGGCCACCTGCTCGCACAGCGTATCGGTGCGCGCTTGGTCGTTTCCAGCCTTGATCGAGCCATCGAGCGTTTCCCTCGTTTGCTTGATCAAGCGCTTCAACATAGTGTCCACATCGGCGTCGCTAATGTCGCGTCGCTCGTTCACCTCGATGTTCTTGATCTCGCCATGTACCTGTCGCAGGATGGACAGCCGCGGCTTGTCCTGGGCCTTCATGGCTGCTTTGATTGCATCTTTCAGTTCGTCATACGTCATAGGGTGCCTCTCATCTGGATGTGCCGACGATGTTGTTCGCTCCAGTATAGCGCATCGCCTTTTGCGGAATCGCTTTTCTACGGTTGCGGTAGAGGCGGGCGGTCGTTTGGCGTTCTGCTATTATGAGAAGGTGCGTACTCCGACCCGAAGGAAGCTCATGAAAGACCTGCCTGCCAACCAGTTGAATCCAAAGATCACGCGCGTATGGCGTATCAACGATGCCATTTGGCTTACCATCGCGTTTCTGTGCGTGTTCATCCCCTTCGCCATCGCAGCTGCGGTCGAGCCGGCGGGATGGATTTTCATTACGCTGGGAGCTACCGCTCTTGTGTACGTTGTCTGCATGGTCCTCTGGCTGGTGGTGCTGCCGCCTATCCGCTTTGTGCGCTGGCGCTACGAGCTGTCGGATAATTATCTGGATATCGCACGGGGCATTGTTTGGCGCAAGCGCTTCGTCATCCCGTTCATTCGCGTGCAAAACACCGATACGCGCCAAGGACCCATTTTGCGTGCGTTTGGTTTGGCCAGCGTGACAATCTCCACGGCAGCGGGCGAGCATGAGATTCCGGGCCTCGATGCCGAAACGGCCGATCAGCTGCGCGACAAGGCGGCCGAGCTTGCTCGTCTGGCGCAGGAGGACGTGTGATGGCCGATCAGCAGCCAGCATCGCAAGACACGATGGCCCCGCAAGCCCCTCAACCGCAGCTGGCATACTCTCAGGTTCCCGACTACCCGGCGCAATCGAATGCTCCGCAGCCTGGTCAGCCCTCGCCGATGCAGCCATCCGCCGCTCTTGCCGAGCCTGCTCGCCATCACGTGCATCACAGCTATATCTGGCTGGGCAGCATCCAGGCTGCTTTCGCTATTTTCGTCGTAGTGCTTATTTCCAGCGTCTCGAGTATTGCCGGTGCCCTGGCTAAAGGGGAAAGCGTTGGTGCCCCCGGGATCCCCGTTTTGCTCATCGTCGGTATTTGCATCATCGTCGGATTCGTGCTTATCGTAGGCATCGTGGCGTTGTTCCAGTGGCTTTCGTATAAGCATCTGTATTACGAGCTGGGCGATGCCGAGTTCAACCTGCATTCGGGTATCTTCAATAAAAAGCGCGTCCATGTGCCCTATCAGCGCATTCAGTCGGTCGACCAGCGCTCCACGCTCCTTCAGCGCATCTTCGGCGTGTGCACGGTTAGCATCGACACGGCAGGCGGTTCTGCCAACAAAGCCGTCATGGTGCCTTACGTGCAGAAGACCCAGGCCGAGCAGCTGCGTGCCGAGTTGTTCGCACGCAAGCAGTTTGCTGCGGCCGTGCAGGGCGGCGTTGTTCCCGTAGGGGTCGCCGCCGTGGTTGCCGCAACCGGCGACGTGGCAACACCGCCAGTCGGCTTCCCGCTCGACGGGGCTGTCGTTTCTGCTGCTGCAGATCGGCCCCATAACGTGTTGGACGCTCCGGCCGAGATATGGACCGACGTGCGGGGCGTGTTCGGCGGCATGGCCGTGGACACCGGCAAGATAACCTATGAGTACGGCATGTCTAACAAGGAGCTGGCGCTTACAGGGCTTTCGAACAATACGGCGTTCGTCCTTGTCATCGTAGGCATTCTCGGTGCTGTCGCCCAATTTGTCGGCGAGATAGCCCCGGTGGTGGCCGGACGGATCGATCCCTTGGTCGGTCGGGTCGTAGGTCTGAGCGCCCAGCTTTTCAGCGGCAACCTCATTGCGGCTGGTGCTGCGGTGGCGGTGGCGGCTATTGCGGTGATCTGGGTTTTTTCTATCATTGGGACGTGTATCTCGTTCGGCGGCTTCCGTGCCTGTCGGCGCGACAACCGCATCGAAGTGGAGCATGGCTTGTTGCAGCATCGTTTTCAGGGCGTCGACATCGACCGCGTGCAGTCCGTCGTAGTGAAGCAGAGTTTCATCCGCCGTCTGTTCGGTTACTGCGAACTGTCGCTTGGGAAGATCGATGCTGCGTCAGAAGACCAGCAGGACCAGCAGAAAAGCCTGAACCAACAAGGTGTCATCATCCATCCCTTTGTGAAGATGAGTCGGGTGCCCGAGATCCTTGCAGGTCTCGTGCCCGAGTTTGCCGACGTTCCGGTCGAGAACACGCCTGTTGCGCCGGTCGCGTTGCGTCGTGCGCTTATCCGTCGCGGCATCATCCAGGGCGACGGCTTCTGGCTTGCCGTCGTTTTAGGCATTGCTCAGCTGTGCACGAATGCGTTTGCTCCTGCCACGCCCGACGGAGCAACGGTTCTGTTCTATATGAACACCGGTGCCACCATCGGCTATGCACTTTGTGTGGTGCTGCTGGTGCTGAACCTGGTGGGAGCGGTGCTGTGGTTCCGCGGTTCCGGTTTTGCGTACAACCAGCGGTTCATGCAGGTGAGTAATGGTGGATTCTCGCGCGAATCGGTCAGCTTCCCGCGCAAGAAAATTCAGTTCGGTTACACCAAGACGAACCCCTTCCAGCGCAACGCAAAAACAGCTACGGTAAATGCACGCACGGCCGCAGGCGTTGGGGGCACCACGATTCGCCTGATCGACGTGTGTGAAGAAGATGCTCGCGCATGGCTGGACTGGCTCAAGCCTCATGGAAGTATGGTACAGTAAGGCTCATTATGAAGACACCTGCAACAACAAACGCATCGGACGGCCGAAGTGCCACCTCGCCTGAGGTTGCGCTTCCCGAAGACGAGGCTGGGCCGGTTTCGGCACCACGTCGTGCAATCGAGTGGACGCCTTCGCAGTTCAAGCCACGTGACTTCGCTGTGGCGCACGAACACCGCAACGAAGTGGCCAGCACCTCGGCCAGCGCTACGAACAAACAGCACAATGTCCGAGAGTACACGCTGGGCGAGGAGATTGCCAACTCGGTGACGCATGGTATCGGGGCGTTGCTTGCCATTGCGGCTATTCCCCTTTTGGTGGTGCGCGCTTTAGACGATGGCGGCGGCATCTATCTGTTCGCTGCTTTGGTGTACTCGCTCACCATGCTGCTGGAATATACCATGTCGACGCTGTATCATGCCATCGCTGTCGATAAGGCGAAGCGCGTCTTTAAGATTCTCGACCACAGTTGTATCTACTTGTTCATCGCGGGCTCGTATACTTCGTTTTGCCTGATTACTTTGGGCGATGTCGGCGGTGTTTGGCTTTGTGCTTTCGTATGGGCCGTAGCGCTTGCTGGGGTTGCCTGCGAGGCGTTTTGGGTGTTTCGCCCGCGCTGGATATCGGCGGCGCTGTACTTGCTGCTGGGCTGGAGCGTTGTGTGGTTCCTGCCGCAGCTTGTCGCGCTGATGCCAGCGCCTGGTTTGTGGCTGTTGCTTATTGGAGGCGTCTGCTACTCCCTCGGCTGCATCTTCTATGTGCTGAAGAAGATTCCCTATATGCATTCGATTTTCCACTTGTGGGTTCTGGCTGGGAGCGCGTGCCAGTTCTTTGCCATTGCTCTTTTCGTTATGTAGGTGGTGCGTGCGCGAGCGCGCGGGCATGACAGCCCCACGGTTCCTAAGGCACAGGGCGTTCGCTCCGTGCCTGCGAGGCAGCAAGGCGGCCTCGTGACCACCGTATACGAAGGAGTGAGTTGCCGCACCATGGACATTTGGATAAGCATCGTCGTTACATTCGTGCTCGTTTTAGTGAACGGCTACTTCAGCATGTCGGAGATGGCGTTGGTAAACGCCCGGCAAGTGCTGCTGCAGAAGGAGGCCGACGACGGCGACAAGAAGGCCCGCCGCGCTCTTGAGCTGGCGGGAGATTCGGGCCACTTCCTAGCGACCATTCAGGTGGCCATCACGCTGGTAGGCTTCTTTGCCTCGGCGGCGGCTGCCACGAACCTGTCCGGGCCGCTGGCGCAATGGCTGTCCGGTTTCGGTATCGAATGGCTGTCGGTCATAGCTTCAGGTCTTGCTCCGATCGTAATCACGCTGGCGGTGTCCTACTTGAGCATCGTCGTGGGCGAGTTGGTGCCCAAGCGCATGGCGCTGTCCGATGCCGAGCGCATCAGCAAGGCCGTGGCTGGCCCGCTGGGCGTGTTCCAAAAGATCGCGCGTCCTCTGGTGGCTCTGACCTCCGCCTCGGCAAACGGCCTGTCACGCCTTTTGGGCATCAGGGGTGCCGACGAACGGCAAAGCCTGTCCGAAGAGGAGATCATGTACATGGTCACCGACAACGATGAGCTGCTTCCCGACGAGAAGCGCATGATCCGCGATATTTTGGACTTGGGCGATATGACCGTACGCGAGATCATGCAGCCGCGCGTGGACATGATCTTCGTCGAAGATACCGATACCGTGCGCCAGGCTGTTGACCGCATGCGCGGCACGGGCTATTCGCGTCTGCCGGTCTTCCATGAGGACATCGACCGCATTGTGGGCATCGTGCATATCAAGGACCTGGTGGGCCCCTTGGTGGATGGCAAAGGCGACGATCAGGTGGGACCCTATGCCTACGAGGCGATGTTCGTGCCCGAGAGCAAGGACGCGTTCCCTCTGCTGTCGGAAATGCAAACGAATAGGCAACAGATAGCCATCGTCGTAGACGAGTACGGCGGCACCGATGGTTTAATTACGGTAGAAGATATCGTAGAGGAAATCGTCGGCGAGATCGCGGATGAGACGGACGCGGAAGCCAAGCACCTCACTGCCGTGTCTGACGACGAGTGGATCGTTGACGGAAGGTTTCCCGTAGAAGACGCCTTGCAGATGGGGTGGCCGGTCACCGAGTCGGACGACTACGAGACCATTGCCGGTTGGCTTTTGGGCACGCTGGATGAGGTGCCGCAGGTGGGGGACGAGCTGGTGTTCGACGGCTATCGGTTCAAGATTCAGGCTATGAGGCGTCGTCGCATCTCCAGCATTCGCGTGAGCCGCCTCGACAACCTCGGTCAGGCTCCGACGGCGGAGGCGGACCGAAACGGCAAAGCTGAAAGCTCGACGGAAGCTGCCGACAAGGGCGCTCAGCCCGATCGTGCATAACGCTTGTCTTCGATAGTTTAGCCAGGAGGCAGTGTTGAATACCGAGAAGCGGCTCTATCGTTCGCGTCACGCGCTCGTCGGAGGCGTGTGCGGCGGCATGGCCGATTATTTCAACACCGACCCGCTGGTCGTGCGTATTCTGGTCGTGGCGCTTTCCGTGCTGTCGGCCGGGTTGTTCGCGGTTGCCTATGTGGCGCTTTGGGTCGTGCTGCCGCAAGAGCCGGAATGCGATCGCCCGCTCGATGTAGAGCCGCAATCCGCTTGCTCTGATACCTATGGGCGCATGAATCACGAAGACGTGCGAGGCAAGGCTGATGGAGCGTCTTGCTCTCCCTATGGCGCCGCCCCTCGTTCCCCGCATGAGCCATATGTCGGCTCAGGGCACGTGCCTCCCGAGCCGCCTGCTGCTGCGGCTTGGGCTTACCAGGTAAAAAGAGACGTGCCGCCAACGTACATGCCGCCAACGTACGCGTCGCCGCAGCAGCCGCCAGTCGCTCCGGCGGCTGCACCTGTAGCAGCTCCGCAAGCTCCAGAAGCTCCTCGGCACCGGTCGGGTGGCGTGAGGGCTGCTATTATCGTGGGCGCCTTGTTGCTGTTCTTTGGGGTGGCAGCGCTGCTGCGCGATTCCGTCGAGGGCGTTTCATGGTGGCAGTTCTGGCCGCTTGTCTTGGTTATCGTGGGTATGGTGGACCTGGTAGTACCCGCCGAGTCGGGTCATCGTATGGAGCGGTTCGTGAACGGGCTCATGCTGTTCTGCCTAGGGGGCACGCTTCTCTTTATGAGCTTGGACATCGTAAGCTGGTCCACCATCCGGGTGATGCTCGAGAACTTGTGGCCGCTGCTGCTTATGATGGTAGGGCTCTTCGTTATTGGATCGGCGCTGCGCTCGTGGTGGTGGACCTTGGCTGCAGGCCTGTGCTTTGTGGCGTTCTGCGTTGCAGGCCTTGGCTGGTATGCTGTTCCCGGGTCAACCGAGGCGCTTGTCCTGACGTTTCCGCCTGGTCGCGAATACGTGCTTCCGCTTGCCATACATCTGATATAGACCATCGGGGACCCTGTCGGGGCGCTTGGGCGTCCGATGGAGCTCGAACATCCTACGCGCTGTTGCTCCATTCGTGAATCGGTCTCTTGGGAAGCATGCACAACCACCT
>NZ_JAVWUP010000043.1:0-16977 GCF_036667095.1 Gordonibacter sp.
CGGGCTATCGTGGCGGCCGGGAGACTCCGCTCGATTAGCGCGGGCTTCGGGTCGGTTGCTCGAGAATCATAGGAGAGCAGGGAAAGGGAGGTTTCTCTTCCCTGCTCTATGCAAGAGGGGGAGGGCTGGCTTCTTCCTTCTTTTGCGCATACAGAGGAGGGCGCTTGAATGGGTGAAGGAAGCTTCCTTGATATGACCGATGAGGCGGAGCTTGGCGTTTCCAAGAGCCTAGGTCGCACACTCATGCAGCCGAGCTCTTACTCAGCCAGCGCCGCTTTACCCAGCAGACAGATTGCGCAGGTGCGGTGCTGATCGCCCGTGTGAGCTGCCTCATTTCTGCGACCTTACGGGAATGAAGGTTCTCCTTAGAAGCAGCGAAGGGGCCGAATGGGAAGAGGAGATCGTCGCCTTCAGCGGCGTCGAGAACGAGACCGGTGAGATACGTGTCGCGACCGGATCCGTTGTGGGTACCTATTCGTGGACGGCTGAGTATCGAAGCGCTGGCAAAAACGGCTCGGGCCATGCGGCGGTTTACAGCACCGTGTCGATTGAGTACCGGCCGCATGCGGTGAGCTTGGCGGTGCGGGATGCCGCCAAGCCTGTCGTTACGGCGACGGTCAACATAGGGGCTGCTTGTGCGGTTGGCTTGAACTGCGGTTCGAGTTGCCTGGCCGCAGCCGTCCTGTTTTCGCTTTGAAACAAGAGAAACCCTCGAATCCGCATCCAGCCTCAGGGGCTTGTTTGGCTTCGAGGGTTTCCGATTACGTTCGGCCGATGCGGCGTGCTTGGGGTTATTCCTTGCCCGACCAGCAGTAGGTACACACTTTGTCGCGATCGATGCCGATGGCTTCCAGCATGCCTTCGAGCGTCTGGTAGCCCAGCGAGTCGAAGCCCATCGTCTCGCAAATGGATTTCAACATGCACTTGCCGCGCTCGGTCGAGCCGTCGGCGTACTCGTCGAGGTGCTTCTGCCCCTCGTCGCCTTCGAGGTCCTGCACCACGCGACGCGCTATGAGTTCCATCTCGGAGCGGCTGCGGGAGAAGCTTAGGTATTTGCACCCGTACATGATAGGTGGGCAGGCCGAGCGCATGTGCACCTCGGCGGCTCCGCATTCGTGCAGGTAGTTCACCGTTCCTTGCAGCTGGGTGCCGCGCACGATGGAGTCGTCCACGAACATGAGCTTCTTGTCGCGGATAAGCTCGGGCACGGGGATCAGCTTCATCTTGGCGACACGATTGCGCACGTCTTGGTTGGTGGGCATGAACGAGCGCGGCCAGGTAGGGGTGTACTTGATGAAGGGGCGGCCGAAGGGGGCCTTGCATTCTGTGGAGTACCCGATAGCGTGCGGCACGCCCGAGTCCGGCACGCCGGCCACATAGTCGACGTCGGGCACGGTGCCCCGCGCCGCTTCGTCGCGGGCCATGATGGCGCCGTTGCGATAGCGCATGACCTCGACGTTGATGCCTTCGTAGTTCGAGTTCGGATAGCCGTAGTAGGTCCACAAAAAGGCGCAGATCTTCATCTCGGCTCCAGCGGGGGAGATAGTTTCGTAACTATCGGCGCTGATGCGCACGATCTCTCCCGGACCCAGCTCGTATTCGTCGTCGTAGTCGAGTTTGTGGTAGGCAAACGACTCGAAAGAGATGCAGTGGCCCTCGTCGTTCTTGCCGATAAGCACCGGCAAGCGACCCATCTTGTCGCGTGCCGCGATGATCTGGCCGCCGTCGGTCATGATAAGCAGCGTGAGCGAGCCTTCGATGACGTTCTGGGCGAACTTGATGCCTTCGACGAAGGTGTCCTTTTGGTTGATGAGGGCCGCCACCAGCTCGGTAGTGTTCACGGCACCCGAACTCATGGCCATGAACTGACGACCGCCGCTGGCGAAGTTCGCCTCGACGAGCGCCTCGGCGTTGTTAATGGCGCCTACGGTGGTGATGCCGAACGTGCCCAAGTGAGAGCGTACGAGCAGGGGTTGCGGGTCGGTGTCGCTGATGCAGCCGATGCCGCTGCACCCATGGAAGCCGGGCAGGTCGTCTTCGAAGCGCGTGCGGAACGGCGTGTTCTCGATCGAGTGGATCTCGCGCTGGAAGCCGTCGTCCGTGTCGTGGAAGATCATGCCCGCACGTCGCGTTCCCAGATGCGAGTGATAGTCCACGCCGAAGAACACGTCCAGCACCACGTCTCGCTTTGATGCTGCACCGAAAAATCCGCCCATGAGATTTGCCTTTCGCCTTGCTCGTTGCCTGCCGTGTCAACAAAGGCACCAGTATAAAGCTAGCGGCAGCCCGATTGGCCGAGGTCGTCGGGTGTTCGCGGTTTCTGCATGAGAAACGGTAATTTTCGGCGATTGGGTGCACAACGCGCGTTGGACGCTGCGCCTGCTTTGTTGTCTTTCTGGGTTTGAAGGCAAGTTTGACATTGGACTTTAGAGGATCGCTACCGCAAACGAGACAGCGGTAAACAGAACTCCGAAGCAAGATGCCAGGGCGTATTCGCGTTCGGTCAGACCGAAGGGGACCCCTTTTGCGCTCCGATGGAGAGATGCGTGTGTCAGAGGCTGGGGGCTGGTGGCGGGTTGTGTCTGTTCCGCTCGCGCATGGAGCGGCCGCCGGCGTTGCGGGTTGAGGCCTCCTGCGATCACCGTGATGTCCGCTCGCCGACCTTCGGGGTGGGCGGGATTGTCTGGGGTGTTGCTACGGCGCGAAGAGGGGGTAGGTGCGGTACTGCATGATTTCGTGGCGAAGGCGGCGCTGTTCATGGTCTCTCCTCGAGTCGTGCTGTGAGCTTTCGCTTGCCAGCATATCTGTTGGAGGTATTATTATCTGTACTGAAAAGGGGACAGCAAATGAATGAATCAGAAGAAAGCCCGCTTTGACCGATGTTCTGAGAACACTCCGGGGGCGATGTCTGCTGCGCGTCGGCAGGCAGGTTTTTCTTCGTCGCAGCCGGTGAGCCAGAAGACGATCTCGCCGTCTTCTGGCTGGTTGCGGTTTAGACCAGTTTGCCCTTGCAGTGGTCGATCATATGTTGGATGATCTGGGCGGTCCAGCCGGTGAATTCTTTTTTGCGCGGCTGCAGTGCGCCGTCTGCCAATTCCTCGTACGTTACCTTGATGCGGTCGTAGCGCGTCACCTTGGACTCGGCTTCCAGCGAGAGGCAGCCTTCGACGGCCTTGAACGCGCCTAGGGCTTGCAGCATCCGAGGGTTGTACATGATGTGGGGCTGGTCGTTGTCGTCCAGGTAGGCGACGATGCATTTTGTGGCACCGATCTGGTTTGCTGCGAGGCACGCCGCGCCTTCGAGCGAAGTGAGCGTTTCTAACAGGTCCTGCGCTACCTGGGCATCTTCCGCAGTGGCGGCTTCGCAGGGTTGCGAGAGGGCGTCTTCGTCTTTCACCAGTTCCTTGATCATGGTTCCTCCATCGGGGCATGTCGTGCTCGTCTTGGGCGACCGAACTTGCAGTCGGCAACATCGGTTCGATTTCGGATGAATTCTACCATGAATGGCGTCTTCGTCGATGCAGACCGCTTGCTGGACAGCTTGGCAGTCGCGGCGTGCCGCATTAAGAGCGGTGCTTTTTTGTGATCCTGTCTGCAACATGCGAAGCTTTGTCGGCGGCAGTACGGCCGAATTGGGGGACACCATCGCGCGCACGGGCCGCTACCGACTTTGCTCCGTCGGCTACGGCGTGTCCTAGTTTGGGTGCTGTTTCGCGCACGTGCTCCGCTGCTTTCGCTGCGCCCGAAGCGGCGGCTTTCGCACCTGCTTGCGTTCCAGCGGCCAACGCCTTTGCGCCGGTTTGCGCACCCGAGGCGACGTTCTTCGCTCCGGTCTTTGCTGCGCGCGCCACGTGGGGTGCTACGACTTTGGCGTGCTCGGCGGCCTTGCGGGCGTAGGGCTCGATCACGGGAGCAACCGTTGGCGCAATCTGCGCTACTTTTTTCACGGCGGGCATGGCGCGCGTTGCGACGCGCTTCACTCCCACGGGAAGCGGCGCGAAACGCAGGACCTTCTCGGCGACGTCGACCGCTTTGCCGAAGGTTTCCGCATACTCTTTCGCGCTTTTGTTTTGCTTGTTCGGATCCGATGCCGAAACGTTGGGCTCCTCAGGGGCTTGGCCGTTCGAAGCGTTCTGGGCGTGCTCGTCCATGGCGGCTCTCGTTTCGCGTGCAGGTGGGCGGGAAAGCGGTTCGCGATCATTTTGACACAGGTGCACGGGCGCGGCTTGGTATTTTTCGCATACAGGGATGCGTCAACGAGAAATGTATGCGGGAAGTCGGCCAGGGTTGCTTGCCAGAAGAGCGGGTACCTCAACCTCCTTGCTGGTCAGATCTCTTTTCTCGCCCTCGCCGTGTTCGCGAACCTTGTAACCGCCGAAGTTTACGAGGCGGGGGGAGGGGGTTATGACCTGCGTTATTAGTCCCAAACATATTTGAGATAGCTTTCGAATACCTGTTTCCTTCTAAGTGTCAAAGAGGGATGTTTAAAGGCGTCGGCATCGACTACGCTCTCGCTCTTGTTTCGCACGACGAGACTGCGTTGACGAGTCTGTCCATTCCGCGTATGACGGCTGCTGAAGTGTTCGGGTTGTTAGGGAGGCAACGTTCGTAGACCTTGCTTTTATCCGGGCTATGACGCTGGGTTATGCAGGTGGTGCCTTTGGCTGGAATGCGCTTGCGCTCTGCATGAGATCGAACGCCACCTCGCAGCTTTTGAAACGTAAACTGCAATCGTCGCTTTTTGGAAACCCAAGTAAGGGAATGCTGCCGTACCAAACGGTACTGTCGTCGATGACGGCCAAAGAGGATATTCTGTCTTCGCAGACGGAAACCTCGCAACCGATTTCGCGAAGTGCTGCGACATCATCTTCGAGCAGTTGGGCATATTGTTCGTTCAGGGGTTTGCCAACGACGATTGAGATAGGTATGCCTCGCTGTACAGCTGCTTCTTCTCTTGCGGCGTGCCATCTCCGGTAAGGAGGAAGACCACGTGTCCTTTGGCCTCCAGTTCGCGTGCGAGAAGGGCGGCATGTTCTTTACGCTTGGTGATCACGAGCGGTGTTCGTCCTTGCTGCAACGCATCTGTCGTGTCACGGATGATGAGCTGGTTTCTTGCGTTGTGGGCGCAGAGCTTGTCGAGGATTTGATTGAAGGACGATCCTGATTCGATGCCTTCTAGGCGAATTCTCGTGAACCTCAGATTGAGATGCCGTGCGAACCCCTGCTCGATCGCTCTTTTCCAGTAGCGATTGAAACGTTGCGATGTCCACGATGCCGCTCGGCGCATTCTTGCCGCCGCCAATTTGACCGACGAGAGATCGCTTCTTGCGGCTTTTGCGGCCGGTTTTTGTGAGCAACTCGGGTAACGCTTCATTGATGGAGAGAAATGCTTCCAGGCGCTCTTGCCATTGCGAGAGAAGCGTGGTTCCGGGAACGATGACAAGCGTGCGCACCTTCAGCTGGGCGATGAAATAGGCACCGATGACCGTCTTTCCGAAGCCCGTGGGTGCGGAAAGAACGCCGCATTCATGTTGAAGGAGTGCTGTTGCCCTGTTTTTGGGCCAGCCCTTGGAAGGGCAGCGCGATGAGATTGCCGAAGCTCCCTTCAGGAATCGTGGACTGCGCGGGGAAGAGTCGGTCGTAGGCGCTGAACCCAAGCGCCCCTGTTGTGTTTGTGGCGGTTGTGATGAGCGTGCTGCCAAGATTTCTGGCAAGTGCTGCATCGATAGGTTCGGAAAAGAAAATCCATGCATGGCCGCCATTGCCTGAGCGAGATCTTTCTATCGCAACGTTGATGCTGGAGGCCTCGCACGCTTGCTGGTATGCGGCGATCTCGCTTTTCCAGCCCTCCTTGTCGAAATCAGCGACGAGCACGGAGGTCTTGCAATTCTTGCCGAGAACGTACAGCCCGACAACGTCTTTGAAGTCCGATCGCTCACCTTTGAAGTGGCTTACGAGTGCGCTGTCGCTTAAGGGTGCGAAAGAGCGTTGGGGGCAATCCGGACATCGAGCTTTCAGGTTTGTTTTCTTTGGACAGACGCCCGGTTTCCATTCGTTGCTGCACATCGGAGCGTACCCGATGCCGCCGCCTTTTCTGCGATGCCCATGGGCGTATACGTCTTTGCGGCCTTCGAACAGCAACTTGAAGAGGGTAATCTTGTCTTTCGTGGAGCTTTCCGAGGTGACGATACCTTGTCGAGCCGCCTTGGTCGAGAATTCTCGGCCTCCGTGCGACCACTCATCTTCCGTGGCGTAGAAGCGCTTCCCTGAAGCGTCCGTATACACGACGATAGTCGTGTCGCCGTTGGTGTGGGGAAGAAGCTCGGCAAATGTCGCCTCGTCTCCGTTCACGATGGCATATTTCGGAGTTTTGGCTACCGGTTTGTCCATGCGTATCGTTTCGCTAGGAGGGGGCGGTTGTCTAAATCTTCCGCGGGCGGGTGGCGAGCAGGCGGGCGAAGGCTCCCAGGCCATCCGGCAGCGGTTGGTAGCGCTTGCCGCGTAGCCAGAGAACCTGTGCGCACATGCCGTCCAAAGCGGCAGACTCGATGTCGAGCAGGTTTTCTTCGCAGGTGAAAAAGCTCGCTTCCCAGCCTTCGCGCAGCAACCCCTTCTTCTCGCCGAGCATCTGACCGCCGTTGACCGTGTAGGTTTTGAGCGCTTCGTATGCCGAGAGCGACTGGTCCTGCACCGAGAACTCGCGCATGCCGCGCATTTGCAGGAACGGATCGACCGACTGCACGGGCGAATCGCTCGACCCGCACAGGGGCACGTCGGCTTGGGCGAAGCGTGCGAGGGGTATCTGGCTTGCGATCTGGGGCGCGCTCAGGTAGCGCTCGTAGCCGTGCAGGAAGCGCTGGTCTATCCATGCATAGCCGGGCTGCACGGTGACGAAGGGCTTCAGCTTGCAGATGCGCTCCACGGCGTGCGGAGAGGGGAATTCGCAGTGGTCGATGCGGTGGCGCCCCGGAACCTGTTCGAAGATGTCGACAAGCTGGTCGATAGCGGCATCCCCGATGGCATGGGCTGACACCATAAAGCCGCGGTTTGCGAAATGCTCGGTTGCTTTCGAGAGTTCTCCATCCTCGAAGTAGAGCGAGCCCTGCGTGCCGTCGAGGTAGGGTTGGACGAAGGCTGCCGTGCGCGACCCCACCGAGCCATCCAGTTCCCACTTCATGCAGCCGCCTACGCGTGGCGCTCTCATGCGACCCTGTACAGCTTGCAGCTTCTTCTCGTCCATGTACTGGGGAAACAGGCGCGCGTCAAGGGGGAGTCGCTGGGCGATGAGCGCCGTAAGCTCGGCCATGCGGTCGCGCTCGCTGTCGTCGGTGCCCTCAAGCGCGCATACGGTGCCGATGCCGAAGCGGGCACATTCGTTGCAGACGTGCGCGATGCCGTGTGCGAGCGCGCGGGGCGTGATGCTGGTTGCCAGGTGGTCGGTGAACGCGCCGAGGTTGGCATCGTGCGCGGGTCCTGCAAGAACGCCGTCAGGGGCGATGCCCTCAAGTTCTAGGGCTTCCAGCAGCGACGACGAGCAGGCGCTGGAGTGTCCGTCGATGTTGAGCACCCACACACGTGCGCCGCTTCCCCATGCGTCTAACTCGAAGCGGTTGGGCAGGCGACCTTCGTCCATTGCAGCGGTGATGTAGTTTGTGAAGATGAGCAGGCTGCTTGGTTGAGCGTGCTCGGCGAGTGCACGAATTTTCCGCTCGATGCCGGCGAGGTTGTGCGGCTCGACGCCGCCGTCGACCAGTTCACACACGGGCTCTCCCATGCTCGCCAGGGCGATGCTGTCCAGGAGGTGCAAGTGGGCATCGATGAGCGCGGGAAATACGTGCATGCCGCCCAAGTCGACTCTGCGTGCGTTCGACGCCGCGACGTCTTCGTCGAATCCGGTGATGGTGTCGCCCTCGACCGTCATGGAAGCGTGCTTGTCGGATTCGCTTTCCATGGTGTGGAACGTGGCGTTTTCAAAGATGGTTTTCATTGCGGTTCCTTACAGGCTCACGGCGCTGCCGACGGCCATGAGCAAAAACGCCAGCAGGACGATTATCTGCATGGGGGTGCTAGCCAAAGCATTCGGCAGCAGCAGTTTCCCGTTCGCGCGTCGACAGCGCCGGAAGGCGGGCACGACGAGAAACGCCATAAGGATGGCGATGAGGCCGCCGGCCGTGCGCATGATGTCGAGGAAACCGCCCAGGTTCAGCAGCACGAGCAGCAGCGAGGGGAGCGTGGCGATAAGCCAGCAGATGCGGCGGTTGAGCTTCGTCTGCTCCTCGATGATGTCCGAGAGCGCAAGTGAGATGGACCAGTACGTGGTGAGCATGGCAAGTATGGTGAATATCGATCCGAGCACCTGAGCCCACGGCCCGATGCCTTCCGACCAGCCGATCATGGCCAGCTGCGTGATGCGAGCCGAGCTGCCCAGTGAGCATGCAACGATCACCACCACGAACAGGAAGTTGAGCCCGAGGCCGATGAGGATGGCGCGGCGCACTTTCACCGGGTCGCGATCGAGCCCCTCGACAGCTTGCGGCACGCTGAAGAAGGCGACGAAGGCGAACATGGACATGCCGAAGAAGGCGAGGATCTCGTTAGGCTGCCCCACGACACCGAACGGCAGGGGGTTGTGCCAGTTGAACAGCGACGCAACGGCCAGGATGATCACGATGACGATGATGGCCGAGACGGATGCGGCTTCGCTTACGCCGAGCACTTTCAGCCCGAAGAACACCACGGCGGCGGCGATCACGTAGAACGCGATCTGGGCTGCAAGCGGGGGAAGCCCGGCCGCGATGAATATCTCCGCACCGCCCGCGACGTAGGCGGCGAGGTTTGTGATGAGTACGACTGTGGTGAGCGCGAACAGCGCCACTACGAAGACGTTGCCGTGTTTGCCACGGAACAGGTATGTGCGAAACACGGAGATGACCTGGGTCCCCTTGCCGCTGCCGAGGGTGATCTCGGCCAGCATCATGTGCATGCAGTAGCTGAAGAAGAAGGCTGCCAGCATGATAGCCAAGCTGGGCAAAAGTCCCGCGCGGTCCACGAGGTAGGGGAGCGTCATGATGCCGCTGCCCACCCCGTATCCCGTGATGATGCAAGCTGCCTGCCAGGTGGTGAGTTTGTTGTGCATGTTGGTTCCGTTTCGTGTAAGAGATGCCAGCTTCAGACACGAATTGTACACGGTGGATGCGGATTGGTTGGGGTAAACAGCTGAATATCGAAGAGTCGTGTGGGTGCATGGGCTCTTATCGTGTCTTAATCGCTTGCGATCTCTTTCGTTCGTTTTGTTCAGGGTCTTTCCTTGAGGGACGCTTCGCGCTAAATTGGCAGGAAAAGGGGAAAGGTGGTATATGGACAAGGTTGCCCAAGGAAAGCTTGGCGTGCTGTTCACATCGGACGGCTTTCGGCTTGATGTCGTGGAGGGCGAACTGTGCGAGGAGGCGGCCGCTGCGCAGAGCGCTTTCGAGCAAGATCGCTACCGGGCCCTGTATTACCTTGGTTTTGCACCGGCGGCACCCTGGTTCTACCCATCTCTGCATTTTCTGCATGCCGTTTGCGAGGCGTTCTTCCGTGAACTGACCAGCATGCCGGAGCTGGAGCTTGCCCGGGATGATGTGGAGGTCGTACTTGAGCCGGATGTTGCCAACCGCCTTTTAGGCCAGCGGCCGTTCGGCTTAGGCTCCGAGCACGTCGATGTCTCGTGGTTGCAAACCCTGTTCACGCGGCTCAATGAGCTGTTCGTAGAGGAGATAGCGGCTTGGTCGGGCACCGTCGAGCTGTACTTCACCGAGCGAACGCAGCAGCTACGTGTTCCCGAGCGCATCTTCTTTCACCTGGTGGAGAACCGAAAGGATGAGGAGTGTCCCTTCGCGTTCATGGCAACGTATGCCACCTATGCAGAGGACGGGTCGAGCAAGACCGTTCGGCATTTGCCGCTGCGCTATGCGCTCACAGAGTATCGTGACGACCAGAAAAAGCTGCTTGAGCTGCTTGGTTGCTTAGGGCGTGCGGCGGCGAAAAGTGCGTTGATCTCGGAGCTTGTCGAAGATGGTGAGTTGTTCTCGGCACTGCGCTTTACGGTTGGCGAAGCGTATACATTTTTGCGGGAGATGCCTCTGTATGAGGAGGCGGGCATCTATTGCCGCATTCCCAATTGGTATAAGGGCAATCGCTCGAAGGTGCAGCTGGGGGTGTCGGCGGGCGAGAAGCCGCCAAGTAGGCTGGGAGTCGACGTCTTGGTGGGCCTGTGTCCTCGGCTTGCGGTGGACGGCGTTGAATTGACCCGTGCCGAGGTGGCCGAGCTGCTGGCGCAGACGGAGGGCCTGGCACTACTGAAGGGTAAGTGGGTCGAGGTTGACCACAGTCGCCTGCAGGCATTGCTCGATAGGTACGATGAGGCACAGGGCGGGGCAGTGACGCTCCTCGATGCGCTGAGGGGTACTCACTCGCTTGCGGTGGAGGAGGACGCAGAAGACGAGGACTGGGGCACGAGCAATGGCGAATGGCTGCGGTCTTTGCGCGACAGGATGCAGCGTCCGCAGTCGATGGAGCCACCGGAGTTGCCCGGGTCGTTCGTGGCGACCCTTCGCCACTATCAGCAAAGCGGCTACGCGTGGCTCGACTACGTGACCGCGTTGGGATTCGGTGCCTGCCTGGCCGATGACATGGGGTTGGGAAAAACGGTGCAGGTGATTGCATACTTGGAGCATCTGCGAACCTGCGCGGCTGGCGCGGAGGCCGTGGGTCCTGCGGCTTTGGCCGCGTCCGCCAAGGCTGCTCCCACGGACTCCTCTGCCGTTGCCACTCCCGCAATGCGCGCGCTACTCGTGGTTCCCGCCTCACTCCTGGGGAATTGGCAACAGGAACTTGCTCGTTTCGCACCAGACATGCCCTATCAGGTGCTTCATGGGCGACCAGGGAGGGTGCTTGAAGAGGAGTTTGACGAAACGGCTTTTCTTACCATCACCAGCTACGCGATGGCGGCGAAGCTTGCCTGCGTGCAAGGCCGATTTTGGGATGCGATGGTGCTTGACGAGGCGCAGGCCATCAAGAATCCGGCTGCCAAGCAGACGCGAGCCATCAAGCAGATCGAGTCGCGCTGCCGCATAGCCATGACGGGCACGCCTATCGAAAACGACCTGTCGAATCTCTGGTCGCTGTTCGACTTCCTGAACAGTGGACTTTTGGGGACGAAGACCGAGTTCGCAACGTTCTCCCGGGGCCTGGCAACTCGGCCGCGTGGCTATGCACGCTTGCGCGATATAGTGAGCCCTTTCATTTTGCGGCGCCTGAAGACCGATAAGTCCATCGTGGGCGACCTGCCAAGCAAAAACGAGATCGACCTGCATGTGACCCTGTCGAAGAAGCAGGTTGTGCTGTATCGCAAAGTAACGGCGGAGCTGGCGCGTGCCATTGAAGAGGCGCAGGGCATCGCCCGCTCTGGTCTGGTGTTAACCACCATCATGAAGCTCAAGCAGATTTGCAACCATCCAAGCCAATACCTGGGCGATGAGGCGTTCGCGAAGAAGGATAGCGGCAAATTCGCCTTGCTTGAGGAGCTGTGCGGGACCATCTATGCCAAGCGGGAGCGCGTGCTGGTGTTCACTCAGTTCAAGGAAATGTGCGGCCCGCTGGATGACTTTCTGGCCGAGCTGTTTGGACGGCGCGGGCTGGTCGTTCATGGTAGCGTTGCCCCGAAGCGGCGTACGGCGCTGGTAGCACGCTTCCAGGATGAGGACGACTACGTGCCCTATATGGTGCTCTCGCTGAAGGCCGGCGGCACGGGATTGAACCTGACCGCTGCGAACCATGTGATCCACTTTGATCGCTGGTGGAACCCGGCGGTTGAGAACCAAGCGACCGACCGGGCTTTTCGCCTGGGGCAAAGCAGAGATGTGATGGTGTACAAGCTTATGGCGGACGACACTATCGAGGGACGCATAGCCCAGATTATCGCCGACAAGAGCAAGCTTGCTGACGATGTCATAGGCGGCGGTGCATCAAGCGGCGAAAGCTGGATAACCAAGTTGGATAACGACGAACTCATGAATCTGATCAGGTTGGATTAGGGGGTAGGCTGATGGCGCGCAGGTATGGCAGCGGATACGGCTCGGGGCGCGGCAGACGCACTTCGGCAGGTCGCCCCGATGTTCCCGGCTATTCCCCGGAGTATTATTCGCAGCCTTCGGCGGCAGAGCTGAAGGCGAAGGCGGCGAAAAGCGCACAGCGAGCTGCCGATAACCGCGAGGCGCTCGACCCGGTTATTGTGCAGGGGCGCAAGATAGCTGTCACCTGGTGGGGTGCGGCCTGGTGCCGAAACCTTGAATCGTATGCCGACTACGATAACCGCATCGGGCGCGGGCGAAGCTACGTGCGGGCGGGTAGCGTCATCGACCTTTCCATCGAGCGAGGGCGCATCGTCGCGCAGGTGCAGGGTACGAGGGTGCGCCCGTATTACGTGGTGGTTACCATCGATGTGGTGAGCGAGGGGCGCTATCGCAGTATCCTCAAGCAATGTGGTCGGCGTATAGAGAATCTTGAGGCCCTGGTGAACGGTGACTTCCCGCAGGAGATGGGGGAGCTGTTCGCCAATCAGGAGACGGGCCTGTTTCCGTGCCCATCCGAGATACACTTCGACTGCAGCTGTCCGGACTGGGCATCCATGTGCAAGCACGTAGCTGCTGTGCTCTACGCCATTGGTAACCGACTCGACCGTGAGCCGCTGCTCTTCTTCGAGTTGCGCGGCATTGACACGGGCGACCTCATCCAAAAATCGGTGGACGAGAAGCTTGACGGCATGCTGGACAATGCAAGCGTGAGGACAGCTCGCGTGATAGATGAAGCCTCGATCGACGAGCTGTTCGGCGTGCTTTGAGGCGATGTTTTAACTTGTCAAATCCGATATGAACGTCAACCTTCCTGCGCCGCTTCACTTGGCAGAGAAGATGGAGGGTGTATCTGGACTCCCGTCAAAAAGGAAAAACCCTCGGTTGCAGTGAGCTACTGATTGTCGGTCCGCATCCCTCGGGGGCGTATAATGCCAGCCGTCTGATCGCGCTCGGGCGGCGGCCCCTTCTCATCCCGAAGCGGCGGGGTGTTCCGGCCACGGGGGTGGGTCCATCACTCGCATGTTTAGACGCAGCGTTTGCATGATGAGGAGCGCCAGTTCGTCATCGGTGATGTCCGGCTTCGCTTTCATCATCCCCACCAGGCCGAACAAAAGCATTCCGAACGTTTCGGGCACCAGCTGGATCTCGACAGTGCGGTACGCCGTGTATTCGGACACGATGTAGCGCTGGATGCACGCTACGATCTCGCGCACGGCCCGCGTGGCGAATTCGTCGCGTACGCCCAACTCTTCCAGCACGGCTGCCATAGGGCGCGGCTTGCCCGATGTGGTGTAGAGCGCCCGGCGAAACGCCGACACGCACTTTTTTAGCTCGGAGGGCGTGTTGCCGAACGTGCGCAGCTCGTTCCAGGTGGACACGCTTTCGATCAGATCCTCCAGATAATCGTCAAGCACGGCAGCAGTTACGGCCTGCTTGTTGGGGAAATAATAGTACACCAGGCTGCGGGCCACGCCGGCCTCGCGAGCAATGGAGGCCAAGCTGGTGGCCGCCACTCCTTCTCGTTCGTACAGCTCACGCGCGGCCAGCATGATGTTGCCCGCCGTGCCGTCCAGCCGCGCACTTTCGCGCACCTGCCGCGTGACGGGACGCGGCAGGTGCGGGTTGACTCCCGGCATGGGGGCACTGTTCTGCAGGGACACGACGGCTCCTTCATTCGTTCGGGAAACCGCTGCGCGCGTATGCCGCCGTGCGTCGCCGCCCCGTTTTGCACACGGACCTTGGACGCGCGGACCTAGCGGTTTTCCTCGACGACTTCCCGATAGCTCTTGGTATCAGTATAAAGCTCGTCTTTCAGCGGGTTAAGATGCCGCGCGCGAATCCGATGAAATTGGTAGGCAGCAAGCGCCACGTTGGCGGCAAGTGTCACCAAGCTTACCGCGAAGAATGCAGCCGGGTTGTGCGTGGTGGGAATTTCCGCAAACGTGTAGAACTGCGGCACCGCCATGGCGAACATCGCGTACAGCCCTAGCGTTTGCGCGCGATGCTGCAACCACGCGCCGCGCTTCGTGAAAAACGTGGGGATGGTGCAGGCGATCAGCAGCGCCAAGCCTGTGTACGTGGAATGGTCGGACATGCAGTTGTAGGTGTAAGCGAAGTTCCACAGATCGTAGGCGATAATCCACATCCAAATCATGTCGGGCCAGATCATGTCCCTCGACTTGTCTTTTGAAATGAAGATGCCGAACCAGCCGCAGATAGTGACGATGTTCAAGATGCCGGCCACCGCGTTCATGATGTTCCACGGACCGGAGATCATCCACACGTGGTCGACCACGGCGCCATCCCACAGCCCGAAACTGAACATCTGCACGTCGCGCACCACGGCCTCAGCGATGTTGACAGCTAAGATGAGCGGCGGGAAACAGAGCGCCCAGCGCTTTTCGTACAGGTAATGCGTCTGGCCGTTGGCGCCGCGCCACCTCACGAATCTAAGCGCCATAAAGCCCACACATCCGGCTAGGGCGGAATACGTCTTCGCCCAGTTGAACCAGTTGCCCGTGCCGTATTCGTTGCCAGGTGTGGCGGTGTAGGGCCATACGAACACGGTCAGCACGATGGGCGCGACGATGAACAACGCCACGCCGCCCCATGCGCTCGTGCGTCCCAATTCGTTGAACGCCATCAGAGCGAACAGCACGAACAGCCAGATGGCCCACACCGTAGGGTCGCTTGCTTGGTACAGGATACCCATAGGTTACCTCCTTGGATCGAGTGGCGCCCGGGTCGCACGGCTTGCGGGGCGCATCAAGGCTTGCCGCGCACGGTGCGCATGCCGCCAATCGCATGGTTGCAAGCTAAGGGCGCGTCACCATCGTGTCCACACGGCCCTTGTCATCCCACGCCGCAACGTAGCCGAACTCTTCCAAGTTCGCTAGAGCTGCTTCGCGCTCGCCCTCGGGAACGTCGATGTTATCAAGGTAGACGCTGCGGTACCGCGGGCTATCGATGAACAGCTCATGCTTGAAGGGATTGCGCTTCTTCACCAACATGGTGCGTACCTGATACACCGCCACGCACGCGTTGAACACGAGCGCGATCACGGAAATAACCAGGTGCGCGGCAGGATTGTTGGTGGAATGCACCACGAACATCGGATGCAGGAAGAACCACGGCACCGTCATGGTGATGATCATGTTGACGGCCAACGTGCGCACGCGATGCTGCGCATAGGCACCGCGCTTGATGAAGAATGCCGGGATAGTGCAGGCGAGCAGCAGGACCAGGCCGCAGTACATGGAGCGATCCGACACGCTGTTGTAGGTGTACGCGAAGTTCCACAGGTCGTACCCGATGACCCAGAACCACATTTGATCAGGCCATATGTAGTCCTTCTTCTTTTTGTTGCTCACGATGATGCCGAAAAATCCGCAGATGCACAGCGCGTTCAGGATGCCCGCCACGCCGTTAATAACGTTCCACGGCCCACCAACCACCATGTAGCCGTCCACCATGCCCGTCACGCCCGCCAGCTGGAAGTCACGGATGCACGCCTCCAGAATGTTGATGGCGAAGATGATGGGCGGGATGCATACGAGGTACTTCTTCTGGAACGCCGGGAAGTACACGATAAGCCATCCTAGAATGGCACCCGCCAAGCATGAGTACGTTTTCACCCACTGGAACCATGTGCCCGCGCCTGTGCCCTCGACGGCGGTGTTTGGCCACACGAACACCGTTAACACGATGGGTAGCGCGACGAACATGGCCGCGCCGATCCACTTGTTCAGGCGGGAAAGCTCGTTCATCCCTATAAGGAACACCAGGTAGATGACCACGCTTACCAGAGCCGTCGCCGAAAGTGGTTCGTAGAAGAACATAAGAGCCCCTTCCCCTCGAATACGTGCAAACCATCTTAGGAAAACGCCCGAAAACTCGATGCGCCCTCCTCATAACACGGTTCGCCTCTATTGAGGCACAGCATAGCAAGGAGATTTTCCATGGGCTTGACGCTTTCGTATTGAAGCGTCAAATTCTGTTTTCTATTGTACGCGGCGCGCACAACGCACGGTGCGAGGCACGCGGTCGCCGCGCGCCTATTGGCGCGCCAAGAACCGGTACTCCGCCATCGCGGAGAGGAGGCTCGAAATGCTCGCCCGCTCTGTCTGGCATGACGAAGCAGGACTGCGTGTGCGCAAAGTTCAAGTGTGAAGAAATGACCGTCGTCCCCAGCACGAGGATCATTGCGGCCGTACGCGATCACGCTCTCGAGCTGGCAGTGCCTCGCTTACTCTAGTGGTCAGTTAGGAAGCGTCTGTAGCTTTCGCTTATTTAGCTCATCGTTGTCTGCCATGGCATGCATCCTATAACCCGTAAACGCGTCGTAGCAGCTCGATTGCTTCATCGAGCGTTAACGGGACGCCAATCTGCTTCAGCGGAACACCTTCGTCTTGTGCCATGTCGTAAAACTCAATCATGTCGACCCTTATAGAATCTGCAAGCACGGAATACATCTCAGGGCCAAGCAACCGCGCGGAACAGCGGTTTGCACTTGTGTTCAGAGGGGTAAAAAATGCGTTGGATTATTCCCACTCCACCGTCGCGGGGGGCTTGCTCGTGATGTCGTACGCGACCCGGTTCACTCCTGGTACTTCGGCCACAATGCGACCAGAAATCCGTCCTAGCACCTCGTACGGCAGTTTCGCCCAGTCGGCGGTCATTGCGTCGCTCGATTCCACGGCTCGCAGGATGATGGGGTAGGCGTAGGTCCGCTCGTCACCCATGACGCCGACGCTCTTGATGTCGGGGAGTACGGCAAAGTATTGCCATACGCTGCGCTCGCTGTTGCGGTCGCCGGTCTCCTCGAAGATGCGCGCGTTGTAGGCGTCCAGCTCTTCGCGGACGA
>NZ_JAVWUP010000043.1:17077-18408 GCF_036667095.1 Gordonibacter sp.
TCGCCGGTCTCCTCGAAGATGCGCGCGTTGTAGGCGTCCAGCTCTTCGCGGACGATAGCATCCGCTTCCTTCAGAATAGACAGCTTCTCGCGCGTCACGGTGCCGATGATACGGATGGCCAGGCCCGGGCCAGGGAAGGGCTGGCGATGCACGATGTGGTCGGGCAGCCCCAAAGCCGTGCCAAGCGCGCGCACTTCGTCCTTGAAGAAGTGGTCCAGAGGCTCGATCAAATCGAACGAAACGCCCTCGGGGAACGGAATCAAATTGTGGTGGCTCTTGATCGTCGAGGCCTTGCCGCCGGTCTTGCGCGCGCCGCTCTCGATGATGTCGGGATAGATAGTGCCCTGGGCCAGATATTTCACCGTATGGCCGCCCTCGGCCAAGTCCTCCGCGACGGCGAAGAACTCCTTCCAGAACTGCGAGCCGATGATGCGGCGCTTTTGTTCGGGTTCGCTGACATCGGCCAATAGCGCGGCGTAGCGATCCTCGGCATGCACGTGTATGAAGTCCACGTCGAACTGCTTCGCGAACACCTCCTCCACCTCTTCGGGCTCGTTCTTGCGCAGCAGGCCGTGGTTAACGAACACGCAGGTCAACTGCTTTCCGATAGCACGCGCGCATAGTGCGGCCACCACCGACGAGTCCACGCCGCCCGACAGCCCCAGAATCACGCGATCGCTGCCCACTTGTTCGCGGATGGCCGCAACGGCATCGTCGATAAGGGAGTCCATCGTCCAGGACGCTTCGAGTCCGCAAATGCCGAACAGGAAGTTGTGCAGCAGCTCGTCGCCGTGCGGGGTGTGCCGTACCTCGGGGTGGAACTGCGTCGCATACAAACGGCGCGCCGCACACTCCATCGAGGCCACGGGGCACACGTCGGTGGAGGCTGTCACCGTGAAACCTTTCGGCACCTCTGCTACGGCATCGCGATGGCTCATCCAAACGGTCTGTTCCGTTGGCGTTTCGCCGTACAGCAAAGACGTGCCCCCGTCGCGCCGCACGAGCGCAGCGGCCCCGTACTCGCCCTTCTCCGTGTGCCCTACGGAGCCACCCAGGGTCACGGCCATGATCTGCTGGCCATAGCAGAAGCCCAGCACCGGAATGCCCAGATCGAAGATGCCTGGGTCGAGGGACGGCGCGTCCTCGGCGTAGACGCTGGCAGGCCCGCCCGACAAGATGATGGCGGCTGGTGCAAGCTTGCGCACCTCTTCGGAGGAAATGTCGCAGGGAACGATCTCCGAGTACACGTGCAAGTCGCGCACGCGGCGGGCAATAAGCTGCCCGTACTGCGCGCCGAAATCGACGACGATGACCAGTTGGTCGGAAGTGGG
>NZ_JAVWUP010000044.1:0-15237 GCF_036667095.1 Gordonibacter sp.
TTTTTCGCGAGAAGCAAAGGAGACAGCCGATTTCGACGATTTCGACGGCATCATGCTGTATTCGGGTGGGCAATGTGCAGCATCCGGTCGATGCGGTATTATAGTCCTTGCAGGCTGACCGCTGGGTTCCTGTCGCTTTCTGCAACCGAACCTCAACCGCAGCATGGAAGGCGTATGGCTAACGGCAATCTTATACTGGGCAGGTACCGTCCCATTGCGGAGGCGGGTGCCGGCGGCTTCGGCACTGTTCAGGTGGCGTGGGATACGCGCATCCAGCGCAAGGTAGCCATCAAATGCATCGAGCTTGACGAAGTGGATGCAGCGCGCGCTGCTTTGCCAGGCGCGAACGCCATGCCATCATACGATCAAGTGGACTGGGACGATGTGCCTCCTTGGGATGACCTTCCCGATCCTTCCGATATCCCTGAGTTCGAGAACCCCTTCCGCCCGGATGGCGATCTGCCTATCATACGCTCGCTTGCGCACATACCCGGCTTAGACGAAGCGCGTACCGCGGCCATGCTCACCGATTCCAACATCGTTACCGTGTACGATTTCGAGGTTCAGGGGCAGACTGCCTATCTGATCATGGAGTACATCGAAGGTATCACGTTGACGAAGCTGCTGCGCGACTACGCCGATTTCCTAACGCTGGATACGGTGGCGGCAGTATTCTCGTCGGTGGCACATGCGCTCGAGGTGGCTCACGAGAACCAGGTACTGCACCTGGATATCAAGCCGGACAATGTGCTGATAAACCGCCAAGGGCAAGTGAAAGTGACCGATTTTGGTCTGGCGACACTTGCCGACGCCTCGGGCTTCGGTGCGGCAGGTGGCGGCACTATCGGCTACATGCCGCTGGAGCAGATGCGTGGCGAGAACCTGGATGCGCGTTGCGACGAGTGGGCGCTGGCGTCGGTTACCTACGAGATGCTGGCTGGCCAAAACCCCTTTCTTGCGCCCGATTTGGATCGCGCCGAAACCGCCATCGAGGACGCGGAGTTGGTGCTGCCGTCGCTGTGCTGGGACGAGCTGAACCCGGCGGCCGACGATGTGGTGTTCTATGCGCTCGATCCCGATCGCTGTCAGCGCTACGACAACGTTGCCGATTTCTCCGAGGAGATGGAGAGGTTCCTGGGCGAGCCGAAGCGCGGCCATCGCGAGTTGGCCGTTATCGTGGGGGATGCCCAGGGCGACGACGAGGAAGAAACGGAGGACGAGCCGGTTCCGCGTGCGCCCCGCATTCCCCTGAGAGAGCGTTTCACGGTGCGCCAAGCCGCTCTTGCCTCTCGCGTCGTCAGCGCGGCGGGGTGCGCTTTGCTGGCATTCGTCGCTCTGTCCAATCTGCCGCAGATCGGTGGTTTTGCTGACGCAGGTGCACCGTTGTTTTGGGGTCTTTTCGCGCTGGTCACGCTTGCTGGCGCTCTGAAGCCCCATCTCGGGGCGCTGCTCGCCTACGTTGCCCTGGCTGCTGCCTTCATTGCGCAGGGAGCTCCGGCTGCGGGAATCGTGCTGCTCGCGGCAACGGCGGTATGGTGGTATTTCTTGGGACGTACGGGCAACGCGGAAGCGACCATTGCGCTCGCTGCCCCCCTCGCGGGTGCTGTCGGAGGAAACCAACTGGCGCCTCTGGCTGCAGGCTACTTCCTTACGCCCCTGAAGGCTCTAGGTGCGATGACGTTTTCGCTGCTTCTTGCCGTGCTCCTTGCTGCGCTCGGATCGGGCAATCTGCTCGGTTGGGATGCCTTGGCTTATGGGGGCTTTGCCGGTACCGATGTGCAGGCAACTATCGGCGTCTTGCTGATGCAACCTGCGACCTGGTGCATGGCTGCAAGCTGGCTGGCTGCTGCCGGTATGCTGGCCGTCTGCCGCCTGCGTGCGACGCGCTTTTTCGATTGGCTCGGCGTTGTCCTGTCATCGGTTTTCTTGGTCGTAGGGGTCTGCGCTACTGCCTGGTTTGCATCGGGCCAAGTCACGTGGGTGCCCTCGGTTGCTGCCATTGTTCCGACGGTTCTTGTCATTGCCGTGCTTCTTGCTGCCACTGCTCTGTGGCCTCCTGTTTTCTACGAAGACGAGGAACTGGAGGCCGAGTAGCTGGATACCGGGGGGACGCCCTAGGGATGCCGCGTGCCCCACAGTTGGGCGCGCCTTGCAGGTTGAACTAGGCAAGCAGCTCGCATACTTTGCCCAAAAGCGGCTCGAAGCTCACGCCACGGTCGCGGAACTCGGGCTGCTTGGCAGACACGATCATCGCATCGTGCACGAAATCACCGGCGAACGCTACTGCCTCTTGCAGCGAGCGTCCGGCCATGACGGCTGCCAACAAGCACGAGGCATACACGTCGCCCGTGCCATGCAGCATGTAGGGCAGGTATTCGTTCGACACCTCGATCACGTCGCAGTTTACGCCGCCTACGAAATTGCGGATGCATGTTTCGCCCTCGCGCTGGATGCCCTTCAGCACCACGTGCTTCGCACCCTTCGCCACCAAGGCGTCGATGATGCGTGCAGCCTCGGCATCGGAGAGGTCGGTACCCTGCCATTCTTCGCCCAAGATGATAGCCGCCTCCGTCAGGTTCGGCGTGAGAATATCGGCACCGCAGGCCAGCTCGGCCATGGCGTCGCACAACTCGGGCGTGTAGGTGGGGTACACCTTGCCGTGATCGGCCATAACCGGGTCTACCACGCGCAATGCGGAGGGATACAGGGCGTACAGGTCGCGGATGCGATCCACCTGCTCCGGCGCGCCTAGGAAGCCTGAGTACACCGCGTCAATCTCCACGCCGATCTTCTTCCATGCCGCCAGGTAGTCGCCGAGCATCTCGGTCGTGTCGTGCATGTACCAGCCGGGAAACGCGGTATGCGACGAGAACAGTCCCGTCGGCACCGGGCACACGTCGCAGCCGGCTGCGGACAGCACGGGGATGGCCACGCCCAGCGAACATTTACCATACCCGCACAGATCGTGTACGGCCGCTACGCGGGGGATATAAGCGCCTTCGCGCCGGTAGAGGTAAGGAGAGGATTCGCTCATCGATTGCCCTTTCTGGGAAGGAAGTTAAACGGTTGGTCGAACGGACAGAGCAAGGCGGAGATCGGCGGCAGGGTGAAGTGTTGCCGAACCGCAACTAAAAGATCGGCTTACAAAGAAACCAACAAAGACTTGTTTACTTATCGTTATCTTCGTCATCATCGAAGAACGACCAGTCGTCTTTGGTCTTTTCGTGATTGGCAAACTGCTTGCGTGTGCGCCGTTCCATGATGACGCATGCAATAAGGCTTACCACCAGGCCTATTCCTACTAAAACACCAACGCCTGCAAAGGTTTCGAACAAGAAATGGTATATGCTTCCGAAGTCCATGGCAGTCTTCTTATCCTATCTGCGCAGGCTTGCAAGCACCTGGCGCTTTCCGATTTTCGTTTCTCGGTAGAGTATACTATGCCCGTGCAAATTCAAGGTACTGTCGAGTCGAGATTCCTTCATATACGTTGAATGAAAGGGTCGTGTGGGCATGCACGTCGGAAAGCGGTTAAAAGATGGTAGACGTCTTGCTTTCTATCTTGTCGCCGTTTTTATTGTGCTAGCAGTGATCGGTGCGTCCTTTGGTCTTATGGGCTATATCGACCACAAGCTACGGCAAGGCGCTGAACAGCAGGTGGTTGCCTTCACCCAGCAAGCGGCAAGCAAGGTGGCCGACAGGATATCCAACGTCCAGAATGCCCTTCGGGCGTTCGAAGTGCAGACGGCCGATCCTGCAACCCTCGTGCCGTCGCTGAAAGGCCTGCGCGATCAATTCGGCTTTGCGGCGGCGGCCTTTGCTGGCATGGACGGGACCGGGTTGAACGCGGATGGCGCACCCTTTTCCGTTGCACACCTCGGTCATGAGGAGACAGCGCTCTCGCAAGGGAAGATGTCGTATTCCCCGACCATCGTTTTGAAAGACGGCCGAAGCGGACGCTTGGCGCAGCGCCCCCTTTTTATCGACGGCCAGCAAGCAGGCGCGCTGTACGTGCAGATACCCTTCGACTTGTTCGATATGGCCCAACAAGTCGACATGTCCGATGGACGCGGGTGCTTCCTGCTGTTCCAGAGCTCGTCTGGAGAGATTTTGGTGCCGTCGTCCGAATCAACGGAAACGTCCATCGTTGGCAATGCCACCTTGTACAGCTTCCTCCAAGACGCTTCGGAAGTAGACGCGGGGCCGGGCCAGAAGGGTGCTGTGAGCCCGTTGGCATTCGCAGGCGACGCGGGCACGGGCGGCATAAGCTTCTTAAAAGACACGGTTACCACTGGCCAGACGGGCTTTATTGTCAGCTCCGTGGATGGAAAGCCAAGCTATGTGTGCGTCGTCCCGGTCGACCGGGGTGGTTGGTACGTGTGCAACGTCATACCGGTGGAAAACGTACGCGCCGAATCCGCCATGGTGCTGACTGCGTTTCAAGTGGTGTTCGGTATCGTGGCCATATGCTTTGTTTCGGTTATCGCGCTTGTCTTCGCCACGTATCGCAGACGCATGCGCGAGAACAATCTGATATCTAAAACGCGCTTGTATAAAGCATTTTCCGAAAGCCTCGATTTGGCGGTGAATCTGTACTGTCCTTCCGATGTCACGGTTATGCCCATCGTGGCAAAAGCGGCCCGTATCATGGGTTACACGTTCCAGGAGGTCATGTCGGATTATGGGCTTGTTGAGAAATTGCATCTCTCGAAAGAGGGGGTCGTGCTGTTCGACCGTCTGCGTGCTGGCGAGGTATCCGAGCTTATCCAGGGGGAGTTTTTCGTTACCCATGCGAAGACGGGCGAGGAGCGCTGGGTCTCCTATTCCGCAAGCCCGCTGTTCTACGAGGGAAAGCAGCGCATCTTGGTGGTGTTCCGCGATGTGACCTCGGAAAAGGAACTCCAGCTTTCCATGAAGGACGCTATGATCGCCGCTGAGGTTGCGAACAAGGCGAAATCGGAGTTCCTCTCGCGTATGAGCCACGAGATACGCACGCCCATGAACGCTATCATCGGCATGCTGCAGATCGCGCTTTTGCACGTAGACGACCTGCAAAAGACCAGCGAAAGCTTGCGGAAGATTGGTGCATCCTCGAACCACCTGCTTAATCTCATCAACGATGTGTTGGATATCTCGAAGATCGAAAGCGGCAAGACCGTGCTTAACAGCGAGCCGTTTCGCCTAGGTAACTTGGTAGAGCATGCGATTGACTTCATTGCGCCCCAGTGCGAGCAGAAAAACCAGATTCTGGAGGTTGTGGTTCCGAGCCAAGACGAGGTGTTCGTAGCCGATGCCGTGCGCTTGCGGCAACTGCTCATCAACCTGCTGTCCAATGCGGTGAAGTACACGCCCGAGCAGGGCCGGGTGCGCTTGGAGGTTGCGCTGCGCGCCGACACGGTAGCCGCTTACCGCTGCATCACGTTCACGGTGTCCGATGATGGCATCGGCATGGCCGACGAGTTCAAAGAGCGCTTGTTCGAACCCTTTGTTATGGAGGGCCGGTCGAATGCGCAGGGTACCGGTTTGGGCATGCCCATCGTGAAGAACATCGTCACCATGATGGGCGGGAATATCCATGTGGATACGGCCTTGAACAAGGGCACCACGTTCGTTGTGGTTTTGAACCTGCGCGTTGCCTTCGATCCCGAACGCCGTGCGTTGGAGGAGTCTGAGCTTGCGGGCACCGCCTGGGATCGTTCGCTCGATGTGTCGGGCCGCTCTGTCGGACGTCCGTCTTCCGGCGCCACTGAAGTGGTCCCTGGCGGGCTGTACGGGGTAGCGAAACGGGTACCCGGCCCCCCGGCACCTTCGGAACCGGAGCAAGCTCGCCAAGCGACCTCTGCGGTAGTGCCGGTTCTTGAAGGTTTGCGCGTGCTGCTGGGCGAGGACAACGACCTGAACGCCGAGATAGCCTGCGAACTGCTCCAAGAGGCAGGGCTTGTGGTGGACTGGGCGGAAAACGGCCAGGTTGCCCTCCAAAAGTTCGATGACTCGCCCTGTGGTTTCTACGACGTGGTGCTTATGGACGTGCAGATGCCCCTTATGGACGGCTACGAAGCGACGCGGCGCATTCGTGCGCTCGATCGCGATGATGCGAAAAGTGTTCCCATTATCGCCATGTCGGCCAATGCGTTTGCCGAAGACGTGCACGCATCGCTTGAGAGCGGTATGAACGCCCACCTGTCCAAGCCTATCGACATACGGCGGGTGCTCGAGGCCATTGCCACTCATACGCGCCGAAGCCGTGATGGTGCGGGCTGCAAAAGCGGCTGCTGTGCCGCAGGGATTGCTTGCGACACGGAGAAGTCTGAAGTGGGCGAGTCACCTTTCGACGCCAAAGGATAGCGCATTTGAGGTGCGCTGCAACCGAACCCATGCCGTCGCCGTGAAGGAATCGCGAGGCCCGGTGCGCGTGCGCTATACTGGCAGCAACACGAACTACGAGCAAAAAGGAGCGCCATCATGCTAGACCTCCGTTTCGTCCGCGAAAACCAGGAAGCTGTTGCCGAGGCCATGAAGAGCCGCCACGCCTCGTGGGATGCTGCACGCTTCTCCCAGCTGGACGAGGCCCGCCGCGCTGCTATCGCGCAGGAGGAGGCCTTGCAGGCCGAGCGCAACACCGCGTCGAAGTCGATCGGCGCCATGATGTCGGCTGGCAAGAAAGACGAAGCCGAAGAAGCCAAGGAGCGCGTGCGCGCCATCAACGAGGAAATCGCCGCTATCGGCGCCGAGCGCGAGATGGCCGACAACGCTTTGCGCGACATCCTGCTGAATACGCCCAACATGCCCGCCGACACGACGCCGGTGGGCGATACCGAAGACGACAATCCGGAGGTTCGTCGCTGGGGCACGCCCCGCGACTTTGCCGCCGAGGGCTTTGCGATGAAGCCGCACTGGGACTTGGGCCCGGAGCTGGGAATCATTGACTTCGAGCGCGCGGTGAAGCTGGCTGCCAGCCGCTTTATCCTGCTAGGGGGCCTGGGCGCCCGTTTGGAGCGCGCCCTGATCAACTTCATGGCCGACACTCACGGCTCGCGCGGCTACAAGGAGTGGTGGTGCCCGGCCATGGCAAACGCCGAGACGCTTACCGGCACGGGCCAGTTGCCGAAGTTCGAGGAGGACCTGTTCCACACCACTGAAGGCCTGTACCTCATCCCTACGGCCGAGGTACAGCTTACGAACATCCACGCCGGCGAGGTGCTCGAGGCCGATCAGCTGCCGCTCAAATACTGCGCGTTCACCCCGTGCTTCCGCGAGGAAGCCGGCAGCGCGGGCCGCGACACGCGTGGCCTTATCCGCGTGCACCAGTTCGACAAGGTGGAGATGGTGAAGTTCGCCAAGCCGGAGGAAAGCTACGACGACCTTGAGCTCATGGTGGCCGATGCGGAGAACATCCTGCAACTGCTGGGCCTGCCGTACCGCGTGATCAGCCTGTGCACGGGCGATATCGGATTTTCGGCCGCTAAAACCTACGACCTCGAAGTGTGGCTGCCGTCGTACAACGGCTACAAGGAAATCTCGTCGTGCTCGAATTGCGGGGACTTCCAGGCGCGTCGCGCGAACATCAAGTATCGCGACCCCGCCAACTTCAAGGGATCGCGCTTTGCGCATACGTTGAACGGCTCGGGTTTGGCCGTGGGCCGTACGATGGCCGCCGTCATCGAGAACTACCAGCAGGCCGACGGCACCATCAAGGTACCCGAAGTTCTGGTTCCCTACTTGGGCGGCATCGAAGTCATTACGCCGGAATAGGCACGGGACGAGCAGGAACGCAGGGCGTACGTGGCAACGAAGCGCAACCCGAAACAAGAAGCGAAGGCAGCCGCTGAAAAGGCGTTGGCTGCTGCTGCCAAAAAACAGGCGGCGGTGGATGCTAAAGCTGCCGCTCTTGAAAAGAAGGCTGCTGCTGCGAAGAGAAAGACTGCGGCCGCGAAAGAAAAAGCGGTTTGCGAGTCGAAGACGGCAGCGGATGTCGCTCCGCCTTCGGCGAAGGAGCCGGCTGCCGCACAAACCCAAGCAGCTTACAGCGCAAAATACTCCTCGAACGCAAGGGCGGTCTCAGGGGCAAACCCTTCTGCTGCGCCACGCACGTCGAGGAAGAAGCGCGCCGCCGCAACGCCCTCGGCAAGCGAGCAAGCTCCCGAGGAGGCGGGCTCCCGGTCAGCAAAGCGCCGCCGCTGGCCGCTCTGGACGGCTGCGGTTGTTGTCGCGGTGCTGTTGCTTGCCGCCGCCGGGCTCTCGTGGGATCGCTGGTTGCGTTACGACGATGCGGCCGACTTTCAGGGAGCATGGTACCTTGCCGATTCTGCGAAGGCGATCGCTATTGACGACGCGGCCATCAAGCTGACCGATGACGTGGCGTTTTCATACCAGATCGATCCCCTTGCCAAGACCATCTCGTTCACGTTTGGCAACAAGGCGAACACCGGACGCTATCGCTTTTCGGCCGACCGCAAGCAGCTGATCGTCGTCGAGGGCAGCTCGTACACCACCTTGTCCACGCTTTTCGACGATATAGCCTTGGCTTGGGAAAACCTCACGCGTGGGGTGCGGGGCGAGCAGCCCGTCCAACCCGAGGCTGGCAACGGCACTACGGTGTTCCAGCGCGAGAAGACCGCCTCGCATGCACCTGTAGGAATTGAGGCACCTGCCGTGAAGGCTCCTGCTAGCGAGGCGCCTGCGGCAAGCGAGCCTGCGGTGACGCCTTCGACCGACGCGGGCAAGAGCAAGGATGCTCCGGCGGGTTCCACGGCCGACGAGCAGAAGAGCGCTGCTGAACCGGGAAAAGCCGACGAGCAGAAAACCGGGTCGTCCACGCTGCCTGGAACGATGTTCGACGGCGTTGCGGACCAATAGTGGTCGCCCTCGCTATCGAGCGCCTCACGGTGATGGACGACCGTATCTCGTGCGTGGTGGCCCTTGCGCCCGGCACGCCGCATTTCACCACGCCCGATCTGGCGGCACGCGTGGTGGCATCATTTCCCGATCTGCCGCGGCATGCGTGCGTGAACGAGGTGGGCGATACGTTCGGGGCCGTCATGAACCGCACGTCGCTGCCTCATCTTTTGGAGCATCTTGTCATCGACCTGCAGACGCGCGTCGCTCCGGTCGACTCTGCTGCCACGTTCGTCGGCACGACGGTATGGACGGACGAGACGGCGGGCCGCGCCCGCATCGAAGTGAACTTCACCGACGATTTGGTCGCTTTGCGGGCTTTTCGCGATGCCGCCCACTTTCTAAGCGGCGCGGTGGTACTCTAACGCAATGACTTCAGCTCACCTTACATTCGACCAGACGGGCGATAAAATCGCTGAACGCGTCGTCAAGATGCGATCGTCGGCTGTGCGCGATCTCTTCGCTGCGGCATCCCGTCCGGACATCATCTCGCTTTCAGGCGGCATGCCCGATGTGTCGCTGCTACCCCAGTCTGCCATTCGCACCGCTACGCGCGCCGCATGCGACGACGAGCGGGCCGTGGCGCTGCAATACGGCCCCACCGACGGCCGGGTGCAGACCAAGCAAGTGTTCTGCGATCTCATGCGCGATATCGGCGTGCGAGCCAAGCCCGAAAACGTCATGATCACCACCGGTGCCCAAGAAGCGCTCGACCTCATTGCCAAGACGTTCATCAATCCTGGTGACATTATCTTGGCCGAAGGTCCCACGTACCTGGGCGCATTGCAGGCGTTTTCCGCCTACGAGCCCGATGTGCGCTGTATTCCTTTTGATAGCGAGGGTATGCGCATGGACTTGCTGGAGGAAGAACTCCAGCGCATCGGCAAGGGAAATCCGCGCCTGAAATTCCTCTATACCATTCCGAACTTCCAGAACCCCGGCGGCGTGACCATGGCGCCTGCCCGGCGCAAGCGTTTGCTGGAGCTGGCGCAAGAGTACGACTTTATGGTGGTGGAGGACGATCCGTACGGACGTTTGCGCTATGAGGGCGGCCATGTGCTGCCGTTGAGGGCGTTGTCCGACGACGTTATCTATCTGGGCACGGTATCCAAGGTGTTCGCACCGGGCCTGCGCACAGGTTGGATCGTGGCACCGAAGAGCGTGCTGGCGAAGATCAACCTGGTGAAGCAAGGAACCGATTTGTGCGGCAGCGCATTCAACCAGGTGGTTGTCGAACACTACTTCACCGACACCCCGTGGCAGGAGACGCTGCAGAAGTTCGTGGAAACGTACCGTACGCGTCGCGATGCCCTGTTGGCCGCGCTTGAGGAGTATTTTCCGGCCGAGGCAACCTGGACGCATCCCGAAGGCGGTTTCTTCGTATGGGTGACGCTGCCTTCGTATGTCGATACCGGCTCAATGTTGGCCAAGGCTTTGGAGCATGGGGTAACCTACACGCCGGGCGACGGTTTCTATCCGGGTGCCTGCGCAGGTCAGAATAGCATGCGCATCGCGTTTTGCTTTGAGAGCCCTGAAAACCTCGCCGAGGCCGTGAGGCGCCTCGCCGGTGTTATCGAGGGTCGTCTGGAGCTCTATCGCGCCTTCCTCGACGCAGGGGCCATCAAACCCGAGTAATACCCAAGAAGGAGCAGGATTATGAAGGTTGCAGTGTTGATGGGCGGCGCTTCGTTCGAGCGCGAGTTCTCCTTGGCTAGTGGCAAGAACGTGTGCGCGGCGCTCGAAGAGGCCGGCCACAAAGTCGTGCCGCTGGATACTACGTCCGATCTGGTTCCCACGCTGCGCAGCGAGCGCCCCGACGTGTGTTACAGCGCCCTGCATGGCAAACACGGTGAGGACGGTACCATCCAAAGCCTTTTGGAGTTCGTGGGCATTCCGTTTGTCGGCTCGCCCGCAAGCGTGTGTCAGCGTACCTGGAACAAGGATTCGCTTCATTCCGAAATGGCAACCTACCGCGCCATGACCGGGGACGCTCCTATTGCGTCGTGGCCCCAGGGCCTCTACATCGCGCGCGACGCCTTCAAGGATATGGGGGCTGCCACGGCACTCGATCTGGTAGAGAAGCGCGTTGTTGGCGGCTATCCAGTGGCGGTGAAGCCTGCGCACGGCGGTTCGGCCATGGGTGTGCACCGTGTCGATTCTATCGATCAGATGGGTGAAGCTATTCTGGATGCACTGTCGTTCGATGAGGCGGTTGTTATCGAGCAATGGGTCGAAGGCGTCGAGATGGCGGTGTCCATCTTGGGCACCGGATGGGATGCCTATGCGCTACCGCCGGTGGAGATCGTCCCGAAGAGCGGCTTCTTCGGCACCGAGGCCCGCATGGAGCCGGGCGCGGTCGAGTACCTTGCTCCCGTGCGCCCTGCTTCCCTGTCCGAGGACGAAGGTGACGCGCAGGCGATCCGTGCCGAGATCGAGCGTGCGGCGCTTGAGGTGTACCGCGCCTACAACGTGCGCGACCTCGCTCGCGTCGATCTTATTTGGGACGGCGCACAGGCCCGCGTGTTTGAGGTGAACGTATCGCCTGGCATGTCCGAACGCTCGCTGTTCGTCGCTGCTTGCGAGGCTTCCGGACTGTCGCTTTCCGGTGTGTTGGACGAGCTGGTCAAGCAGTACGCGTAAAAACTGCAGTACTGTTTGATTTGCAAGGCACCTGCTCAAAGCAGGTGCCTTGTTTCATTTCTGAGGCTTGCGATATCCTTCAATCTTCGAGTCCGCTCCGAAAAGCTCCGAAACGATCATGCTGCAATGACCTCCAGGAGAAACGGTTGTTGTCACGCTCGATGGGGGCATCGCGCGTGTGATATCGCAGAGTTGCTGCAAAAGAAGTCCGGTGCTTTGACGGGCGAGGCGTCTCATACGGAGAAGGAGTTTTATGGGCAGGCCGGGAGGCGGTCAGCGTTTTGGAGGAAGCTCCCGCGGTTCTTCCGGCGGAGGCCGTTCGTCGGGAGGGTTCTCCGGGGGAGGCCGTTCGTCCGACTGTTCTCTGACGAAGGACACTTCCTTCTGGTGTTCTGCGACGATGGGAGCGGTTCGTGCAACTGCGGTTATGCGCTGAGGTCCCAAGCTTCTTTCGTGCTGGACGCTGAAGCGTTGGGGGTGCTTGCCGACAATATCGAGCGTTATTACGACAACCAGGCGGTTGACGAGGAGCTCGCTAAAATGAAGGCGGAGATGGGTTTGTAGCTTAGAGGCTTGCGCCAGATGGCGGGCGCTCTCTAACGGTTCGGTAACCTAATAATAGAGCACTCGTGTTTTCCGCATTCGTATGAGGCTGCTGCACCTATAATGGTGTGATCGATAAACGTCCCTTAGGAGGCAGTTATGGGCAACAAATTCGGCGCTTTTCTCACTGGCGGATTGGTCGGTGCTATTATCGCTCTGCTGTATGCACCTCGTTCAGGCCAGGAAACGCGCGCCCTGGTCACCGACAAGGTGAACACGGCATGGGGCGAGGCTCAGAACCTGGGTGCCCAGGCATCAGCCAACGCGCAGCAGATGTACCAGGAGGCAACGGCTAAGGGCCAGGAAGTCGTAAGCGACCTGTCTGCCAAGGGCCATCAGATGTACGACACCGCTAGCGCACGGGTACAGGAGGCTGCCGACAACATCAAGCCGGTGTTTTCCGAGAAGAACGACGACCTGCGTGAGAAGATCGAAGCTGCCCGTCAGCGTATCGCTTCGCAGGTAGCCAAGAATGCCGAGCAGGCGCACGATGCGGTAAGCGATAAGATTCCCGTGGCGGTCGAAGCTGCCCAGGATGCTGCCGACACGGTGAAGGATGCTGCTCAGGATGCTACCGATGCTGCACGGGATGTCATGCAGGATGCTGCCGATGCTCTTCGCAATGCAAAAAATCCGGCCGACAAGGGCGAATAGCCCTCTGTCAACACCTTTGCAGGACGGTTTCATCAGTTTTCCTGTGGGGTAATGCAAACCAGTTCGTAGTATACGAGGGCGGTAGGCGTGCGACCGGACGGAATGGACCGCCTGGTCGGTGCCCGCCGCCTCTTTTGATCTTCGGCGCGTGATCTATCGGCAGGTTCAGCGAAACGAGAGCGCTGTCCGGCAGAGCGTCGCACTCATGTGGGGGAAATATGGCCAAGCATCTGATTACAACCAATGAACTTACCGGCGTGCGCGTTGTCGGCGGCAAGAAGGGCACACGACGCATTGGCAAAGTGCGCCGTTTTGTCTTTCATCCAAAGGAAAAGCGCGTGATGGGCTTCATGGTGAAGCGTCCTGACCTGCTGTGGATGTTCCGTCGCAAGGATATGTTCGTAGCCGTGGACGGCTACGACGTCGTGGACGGGCGCCTTGTGGTAAAACTGGAGCCGGCAGCCACCGACTATCGCGCCACCTGCAAGGCGCTCGGGGTGAAATGGGACGATTGCGTGCTTTGGGTCGGGCTCCCCGTCATGACCGAAGACGGTGATAACCTGGGCTTTGTCGGCACCGTTATGTTCGACGACCGCACGGGCTCCGTCGAATCCCTCACTACGGACAGCGGTGCTACGGCCAATGCCCTACTGGGCAAGCGCGAGATTCCCGCCGACCTGGTGAAGGGCTTTCGGCGAGGCATGGGTGCGGCCCTTGCGCAAACGGGAGCCGAGGGCGTGGCGACCGACGAGGTGGTGCTGGGCGCCATCATGGTAGCCAACGAAGCTCGGGACCTTGCTACCGAAGGCGGTCTGGCCGAGAAGGCCGGTGAGGCTACTGCGGTGGTGGCCGATAAGGCGCAAACGGCTATCGACAAGGCAAAGCCGGTCGTAAGCAATGCCGCCAAGGTAACGGGCGAGGTAGTGAACAAGGGAGCCTATGCCACCGGCAAGCAAATTGCCGCTACCAAGGGCATGTTCTCCGGGTTCAAAGAAGAGTACAGCAAAGCAAGCGGTAAGAAGTCGCCTGCACCCGAGGCTATCGAGAAATCCGACGAGGCTTTAGCTGCCATGCCTGCCAAGAAAGCTCCTGCCAAGAAAACTGCACCTGCGCAGAAAACCGCCACAGCCAAAAAATCACCTGCGGAAAAGCCTGTATCGCAAAAGAACATGTTCTCGGCCTTTAAGGAAGAATATGACAAAGCCCGTAACGACGACTAGCCTGAGGTGCCCATGACGCACAAGCGCACACCCCCGAGCAAACACGAGTCTGTCAAAGAGGAATTGCACGAGATCCGAGAGGGACTGCACGAAAAAGCGCATCAAGAGACTACGGTGCGCGGCCATAAGATGGAAAAAGCCGATATCTTCAAGTTTGCTGGATTGCTGGCATTTTTTGCCCTCTTGGTTCTCACGTGCGTGCTTATCTGGCCGTTTTTGTCGGATATATTCGAGCCGGGCGGTATCGAGCGGATCATCGCGCAAGTGCGCAGCGCGGGTGTAGTCGGATTCCTCATCCTGCTGGGCATGCAGTTCTTGCAGATCGTAGTGGCGTTTATTCCCGGCGAAGTCGTGCAGGTGGCCGCTGGCGTGCTGTACGGGCCGTGGCTCGGCGCGCTTATCATCCTCGTTGGCTGCATTATCTCCAGCGCGTTCATTTTCATGTTGGTTCACAAGTTGGGTGCCCCCTTTGTCCAAAGCGTCGTGCCCACCAAGTACCTGGACAAATTTCGCGCGTTCGAGAAGTCAGGCAGGTTGAACATCGTGGTGTTCATCCTGTTCCTTATCCCGGGATTGCCAAAAGACGTGTTTACGTATCTGGTGCCGCTTACGGATATCAAAATGAGCACGTTTTTGCTGTTGTCCAATATCGGACGCATCCCCGGCATACTCATGTCCACGTATGCCGCCGACAAGTTCATCGAGGGGAACTATACGGAGAGCATAGTGATGTTCTTGGTGGTGGGCGGCATAGGTCTTCTGGGTATTATCTTCCAAAAGCGCATCATGTCGTTCTTGGAGAAGCATACCCACCGCAGCAAGTAGAAACGATCTGTTTCGGAACTTTCGGTAACGAAAATCTGATGGGCTCCTTAAGGAGATAAACGACACGATGACGGTTCGCGCACGTTCTTGCGCGCCCGGATTACCATGTGGCTAGTAACCAGAAATGCATGCGAAGAAAGGCACGTCATGAATGCCAACGAACAGAATAACCGCGCATCTGACGAGGTTGTCAGCGCCGAAGCCGAGTTGCTTGCGGCGCAGGAGGCGCTTGAAGCGGCACGCGCCCGCCTCGCTGAACTGAAATCCGGGCAGTCGCCTGTCGATTCCGAATCCGCTGTATCCGAGCCGCTGCCCGATTGGGTGCCTTATTCCACGGCACCGAGTGCTGCTTCGAGCCAGGCCGAGCCTGTTGCAGCGCCGCAGCCTGTTGCAGCGCCGC
>NZ_JAVWUP010000044.1:15337-18340 GCF_036667095.1 Gordonibacter sp.
CGGTTGCCATTCACGGGGTTTTCCTGTGAAAGGTGCAGTACGGCGGCGCTTTTTCGCTAGAATGACGGTATCGACAAGGCGGGTTCGCCTTGCCCGTTGAAAGATCCAATAAGGAGGAACACCATGCCCCAAATCACTCGTGACCAGGTACGGGTGCCGGCTGACGTCATGCCGGAGTCTCGCGACGAGTACATCAAGAACTACCTGTTGGCCACGCGCGGCACGGGCCGTCTCATGCTGTTTGCGTGCGACCAGAAGATCGAGCACCTCAACAAGGACTTTTACGGTGAGGGCATCGATATCGCCGATGCCGAGCCCGAGCACCTGTTCAAGATCGGTGACCAGGGCGTATGCGGTGTATTGGCCGGTCAGCGCGGCTTGATCGCGCAGTACGCTGCCGACTATCCCGAGATCAACTACCTCGTGAAGATGAACTCGAAGACGAACATCGTGGGCACCAAGCAGGATGATCCCTATTCGCCACAGCTCTACGATTTGGACGCGGTGCTTGCTATGCGCGAAGCCGGCGTGAACGTCGTGGGTCTCGGCTATACCCTGTATCTGGGCAGCGAGTACGAGTCCACCATGTTGGCCGAAGCCGGCGAGCTTATTGCTCAGGCGCATGCCAACGGTTTGCTCGTGGTGCTGTGGATCTATCCTCGCGGCAAGGCTGTCACGGCTGAGAAGGACCCGGCGCTTATCGCCGGCGCTGCCGGCGTGGCCTTGTGCCTGGGTGCCGACTTCGTGAAGGTGAACCCGCCCAGCGCGAGCGAGGGTGCAACGTCTGCCGATAACCTGAAGATCGCCTCTATGGCTGCTGGTCGTACCGGCTTGGTGTGTGCAGGCGGCTCGACGGTTGACGCCGAGACGTTCCTCACCCAGCTGCACGACCAGATCCATATCGGCGGTGCCACCGGCAACGCCACGGGCCGCAACATCCATCAGCGTTCGCTGGATGAGGCCGTCCGCCTGACGAAGGCTATTAGCGCCATCACCCTGGCAGACTACTCTGTCGCCGACGCTCTGGCCGTCTTCAACGGCGAAAAGGATTTCTCGCTGTAAAACGCAGGGTAGTTCCGTGTTTGCCGAGCGCCTCCTTGCATCGAAGGAGGCGCTTTTTTGGTGCCGACGGCCTTTGAGTGCCTGCGCACCAATTCCTGCAACGCTGTTGCAGGGAAGCCAGGGCAACCCCTGTTTCGACAAATATCGCCGTCATGAAACGCGTTCGCTACCAATAGAGGGTATCTTTCGCCACTCTCATATTCACGTGTCAAAATTAGGCTAACTGCCCAGAATCAATCGTTTTTTCGTTACTCAATAAGCAACTGTGTGCTTATTGAGAATGAATATCAATAAGTATGGCATTAAAGGGCTTAGGACGCGTAAAATGAATCTCATGAGAAGGCAAGATGTACCGCATCTTGCAGACAACGTTTTCGTTCACTGAACGGAAGGGGACAGTCCAATGGCAGAATCCAGCATCGATACCACGAAACTTTTCAGCGAGAACGGCGCTCCCGTCGCCGACAATCAGAACACGCTCACGGCGGGCGAGCGCGGCCCCATGATGCTCCAGGACAACTGGATGATCGAGAAACTTGCGCACTTCGACCGCGAAGTAATCCCCGAGCGCCGCATGCACGCAAAGGGCTCGGGTGCCTTCGGCACGTTCAAGGTCACGGGCGATATCACGAAGTACACGAAAGCCAAGGTGTTCGAGCCGGGTGCCGAATCCGAAGTGTTTATTCGCTTCTCCACGGTGGCGGGCGAGCGCGGCGCGGCCGATGCCGAGCGCGACATCCGCGGTTTCGCCATGAAATTCTACACGTCCGAGGGCAACTGGGACTTGGTGGGCAACAACACGCCCGTGTTCTTCTTGCGCGATCCCAAGAAGTTCATCGACCTGAACCACGTGGTGAAGCGCGACCCGCACACCAATATGCACTCGCCGCAAAGCAACTGGGACTTCTGGTCTAGCCTGCCCGAGGCGCTGCATCAGGTAACCATCGTCATGTCCGATCGAGGCATCCCGGCCAGCTACCGCCACATGCACGGCTTCGGCAGTCACACGTTCAGCCTGATCAACGAGAACAACGAGCGCACCTGGGTCAAATTCCACCTACGCACCCAACAGGGCATCAAGAACCTCACCGATGCCGAAGCGGCCGAGATTGTCGCTGGCGACCGCGAGAGCCATCAGCGCGACCTGTTCGAGGCCATCGACCGTGGCGAGTTCCCGAAGTGGACATTCTCCATCCAGGTGATGGACGAAGCCACGGCCAAGAACTACAAAGAGAACCCCTTCGATATCACGAAGACGTGGAGCCATAAAGAGTTCCCGTTGATCGAGGTGGGCGAGCTGGAATTGAACCGCAACCCCGAGAACTACTTTGCCGATGTTGAGCAAGCCGCATTCAACCCGCAGCACCTGGTGCCGGGCATCGGCCTGTCGCCCGACAAGCTGCTGCAGGGTCGTCTGTTCGCCTACGGCGACGCGCAGCGCTACCGCCTGGGAGTGAACCACAACCACATCCCGGTAAACCGTCCGCAGTGCCCCTACGCCGAGTTCCACCGTGATGGTCAGATGCGCGTCGATGGCAACTACGGCGGCGCTATTGGCTACGAGCCCAACAGCTACGGCCAGTGGGCCCAGCAGCCCGAGGCTGCCGAACCGCCGCTGGATCTGTTCGGCCCCATGGATGCGTGGGACCCGAAGGACGATCCCACCGACGACACGTTCTATCAGCCGGGCGCTCTGTATCGCCTGATGGAAGAAGGCCAGCGCGCCGTGCTCGTCGAAAATACGGCACGCAACATGACGGGCGTGACCGACAACATCAAGCTGCGCCACGCCGCTCACTGCTACAAGGCCGATCCCGAGTATGGCACGCGTCTGGCCGAGGCCATGAGTCTGCCTATCGACGAGGTCGTGCGCCTGGCGGGCCTTACCCATGAGGAGCGCATGGCTGCCACGGGCCAGCAGGTTCCGCCGCTGAAAAAGGG
>NZ_JAVWUP010000045.1:0-4728 GCF_036667095.1 Gordonibacter sp.
ATCACGTCCAGCAGCGCCAGATCAATGTGCTCGCTCCCTGCGATTCGAAGCGCCTCGCTGCCGTCGAATACCGCAATAGGCTCGTGGTCCACCAGTATCAAGTTGCGGCAGATGAGGTCGTTGATGGGCTGCTCGTCTTCTGCCACCAATATGCGTGCCATGCCTTACTGTCCTCTCGGTCGTGTAGGCGCTCGTTTTCCGTGTCCGTCCCATTGTCCTTCACCAGTGTATCGAAATTGTCACGGAATACGGTGAGGACGTGTTCGCTGGGGCGCTACTCCGTCTTGCACAAACATCGATTCTCCCGCAGAATAGAGGGCATCTGCCGCTCCCGTGTATGCGGGTCGGCGCCTGCCCTACGTATTCTGCCGAGAAGGAAGTTTCATGAAGCTGCGTAAAGAGTATACGTGCCCGCTTGAGCTGACGCACGACATGATCAAGGGGAAATGGAAGCCCATCATCTTGTGGCGGCTGCGGTTGGGAGCTACCTCGCTTTCCAAACTGGAGCGCGACATAGAGGGTATCTCGCAGAAGATGCTACTGGAGCAGCTGAAGGAGCTTATGGAGTTCGGCTTGGTCGGCAAGCAGGTGTTCGAGGGATATCCGCTGAAGGTGGAGTACTTCCTGACGCAAGGCAGTGGCCAGAAGATGCTCGGAGCATTGAAGGTGATGCAGGAGGTGGGCATCGAGTTCATGGTTCGCAACGGCATGGAGGATGTGCTGCGCGAGAAGGGCGTCATCTAGCAAGACTGGCATCCACCCACAAAAAAGTGGGTAATTCACGGGATCGCGCCGCGACGGTATCATGGAGCTGCAACCAAACGACAGGAGGCTTTCCATGAAGATTACCAGCAGCGGCATCGTTGACGGCTACTTCGCCGACGAGTATGGCAAGCGCGGCACGCAGTTCAACGAGAACGGCATACCCACCTATTCCATCCCGTTTTCCGTGACGGATGCGCCCGAGGGTGCCGTCTCGTACGCAATCGTGCTCGAGGACAAGGACGCCTACCCGGTGAGCGGAGGCTTTGTGTGGATTCATTGGCTGGCAGCCAATATCACGCGCACCGAGATAGCCGCGAACGAGAGCCAGGCCGCGACTGACTTCGTGCAGGGTGCGAACAGCTGGACCAGCATGCAGGGCGGCCAGCAGAGCACGGAGCTGTCCAGCTTCTACGGCGGCATGTGCCCGCCGGATGCGCCGCACCTCTACGAGCTGCAGGTGTACGCGCTGGACGCAACGCTCGACCTAGGCAACGGCTTTCTGCTGAACGAGTTGTACCATGCGATGGACGGGCACGTTTTGGCGCATGAGACACTCAAGGGCTATTACTCCGAAAAAGAGGCGTAAAGCCGTGATTCGCAAGATAGACCACCTGGTCATCACCTCAGCCGACATTGATGCCTGCGTTGCGTTCTACGAGCACCTCGGGTTCCAGGCACGCGATGCGGGCGGTCGCTGGGAGTTGTTCGCGGGCGATTTCAAGCTGAACGTGCATATCCTCGGCCATGAGCTCGAGCCGAGGGCCGCCCAGGTGCAACCCGGTAGCGCCGACCTGTGCTTCGAGATAGACGAGCCCCTTGAGGCTTGTCGCGACCGGCTCGTGCGCGCTGGCGTGCGCATCGAGCTCGGTATCGTGAATCGCCACGGGGTACGCGGTGCCATGCGGTCGCTGTACCTGCGCGATCCTGAGGGGAACCTGGTCGAGCTCTGCAGCTATGAATAGCTTCTGGCTTGCCTTCTCGACGGTCTGCCCCCTGCTGTTGCTCATGTCGCTGGGGGCGGTCCTGAGGAGGGTGGGCCTTTTCACCAACGATTTCCTGGCTCGCTTGAACGCCTTGTGCTTCAGGGTGTTCCTTCCGGCCGTGCTGTTCCAAAACGTGTATGGGAACCCGTTCGACTTCGCGGCAGATGCGGGTCTGCTCGCCTATGCCGCGGGGGCTATCCTGGTAGCATTTGTCGTGCTGTATCTGGTGGTGCCGCGGCTCGAGAAGCGACGCGATCGACGTGGCGTTATCATCCAAGGCGGGTTCCGCAGCAATATCGTGCTGTTCGGCCTGCCTATTTCCAATACCCTGTTCGGTGCCGACCATGCAGGGACGGTAGCGGTGCTCATTGCGTTCGTGGTCCCGCTGTTCAACGTGCTCTCGGTGATCGCGCTCGAGCGCCACCGGGGCGAGCGGGTGAAGTGGAGCAAGATGGTGGGGGGTATTGCGAAGAACCCTTTGGTCATTGCGGGTGTAGCAGGCATCATCTTTGCGGCTACAGGGGTGAGGTTTCCTTCGGTGGTGGATGCGGCCGTGCTCCAGGTGGCGCAGGTGGCCACGCCGTTGGCGTTGATCGCGTTGGGCGGCTCGTTCTCGTTTTCCCAGACCAAGGCAAACGGACGGCCCTTGTTCTGGACGGTGGCATGCAAGCTGGTCGTTCTCCCCGCGGTGTTCTTGGGGCTTGCGGTCGCCCTGGGGTATCGCGGTGTCGAGCTGGGGGCATTGCTGGCCTTGTTTGCCAGCCCGGCGGCGGTGAGCAGCTTCCCCATGGCCGAGGAACTGGGCGGTGACGGCGAGCTGGCAGGACAGATCGTAGCCGTGGGATCGGCGGTGTCGATCGTGACCCTCTTCGCCGCCGTTTCGGTGCTTGGGGTATTTGGCTGGTTGTAGCGATCGAGACGCTCTGATGCGGGGCGTTGTGTGCGGGGCACTGGGCGGATGCAGGTGCGTCGCGGCGCTGTCTTAGGCCTGCGAGCAGGCAGGCTCGGCTTCCTCGTCGTAGTCGTAGTCGATGTGGCAGAGGTCGTCCACGCCGGTGAGCGTGCGGGTGAGATAGGCTTGGGCCACTTCGCGTGCGGTGCCATGCGCCTTCGCGATGACCTCGATGCCCGCATGGCAGAAGACGTTTGCCACGTCGTATTCGATAGTGTTGACGATGAGCACGTCCACGCCGACCTCGCCGAACAGGGTGGCGAGGTCGTGCGCGGGCATGCTGGGGTTCGGCATGTTCTGGCAGTCCACGATGATGCCGCATTCGACGTTGTAGCACATGTAGCTGGAGCATTGCCCGAAGCGCGGCGCTACTTCCAGGCCCTCGCTTGCCACTGCTATTCTCATGGGCCTCCCTTCCCTTTTGTTTGCGCGCCTAACAATAGCCGGTTTGCCCGATTTCTCGTCCGCTCTTTCGCCCAACGGGTAAAAATAGTAAGCTGAGAGACATGGATAACGAAAACACACTTACCTGCGATGTCCTCGTCATCGGCGCGGGCATCGCAGGGGCGGCCTGTGCGCGCGAGCTCAGTCGCTATCAGGCAGACGTGGTGGTTCTGGAGGCGGGCAACGACCTTGCCTGCGGGGCGACCCGCGCCAACTCCGGCATCGTGCACGCCGGCTACGACCCCGCTCCCGGCACGCTGAAGGCGCGCTACAACGTAGAGGGGTCGCGTCTGTTCTCCCAATGGGCTGATGAGCTGGGGTTCGCCTATCGGCGCAACGGTTCGCTGGTACTGGCGTTTGCCGATGAGGAACTGGACAGCGTTCGATCGCTGGTGGCGCGTGCGGCAGAGAACGGGGTGGAGGGTGTGCGCGAGCTCTCGGCCGACGAAGTGCTCAGGCTCGAGCCGAATGCGAATCCCGACGTACGGGGCGCTCTGCTGGCCGAAACGGGGGCTATCTGCGATCCGTATGCCGTGACGCTGGCTTGCATGGAGCAGGCGGTAGAGCACGGCGTGCGCCTGCGGTTCAACGAACGCGTGTGTATGGTCGAGCGCGCGGCGCCGGATGGGACGGCCTCGCCTGGTTCTGTGCGCTACGTGGTGGCGACGGAGTCGGGGACGCGGGTGGCGGCACGTGCGGTGGTGAACGCGGCTGGAGTGTTCGCCGACGACATAAACAACCTGGTGAGCGCCCATACGCTGCGCATCGTTCCCCGTCGTGGGGAGTATCGCCTGTACGATACCGATTTCGGGGCGCTGTTCTCCCGTACGATGTTCCAGGCTCCCTCGCGTGCGGGCAAGGGCGTGCTGGTGGCTCCCGACGTGTACGGGAACCTGCTGGTGGGGCCGAGCGCGGTTGACCAGTCGAGCAAGACCGATGTGTCTACGACCTCGGTTGGGCTTGGCTACGTGCTCGAGGCGGCGCGCAAGACCTGGCCCGGTATCACCGCCCGCGGCACGATCACGAACTTCGCCGGCCTACGTGCCTCGGGTGCGGGGGGAGACTTCGTTGTCGGACAGCCGGACGACGCGCCCGGCTTCTTCAACATCGCCTGCTTCGACTCGCCGGGGCTTACCTCCGCGCCCGCCGTGGCGGTGGATATAGCTGGGCAGGTGGCGGCACTGTTGGGCGCATCGCAGCGCGTGGACTTCGAGCCGCGACGGAGCATCCGGGTGCCGTTTTCCTCCCTGGACGATGACGGGCGTGCGCGGGCGATTGCGGCCGATCCGCGAGCGGGGCGCGTGGTGTGCCGCTGCCGCAATGTGACCGAGGCCGATATCGTCGCAGCTTTGCGAGGCCCCGTGCCGGTGCTGTCGCTTGATGCGTTGAAGTGGCGCACGGGAGCCACGATGGGCCGGTGCCACGGCGGGTTTTGCTTGCCAGAAGCTGCGAAGGTCATAGCGGGCGAGTTGGGCATTGCTCCCGACGAGTGGGATAAACGGGAGCCAGGGTCGCCCTTGGTAGCCCAAGCGCGGCCCGATTACGTGGAGCTTGCGCGCGTTGAGGCGCTTCGGGGAGCGGGAG
>NZ_JAVWUP010000045.1:4828-17839 GCF_036667095.1 Gordonibacter sp.
GCGCGGCCCGATTACGTGGAGCTTGCGCGCGTTGAGGCGCTTCGGGGAGCGGGAGCCGATGCTGCCGAGGTGAAGCCTACACCCGCTGCCGGGCGCGAAAGAGGTGCTTGTGCCGACGAAGCGCACGTCGCCGTCTCGGCCGATGGCGTGCGGACTGCGCCTGCTCCCGCTTGCGAGGAGGCGGGGCGCACGGCGTACGACGTGGTCGTGGTGGGCGGAGGCGCAGCCGGCATGGCGGCGGCTCTTGCTGCGGCGCGACGCGGCGCACAAGGCGTGCTGGTGATAGACCGCGAAGCGAAGCTGGGCGGCATTTTGAAACAGTGCGTTCATAACGGCTTCGGCCTGCATCGATTTGGCGAGGAGCTTACCGGTCCCGAGTACGCGGCCCGCGAGATCGCCGCGCTCGAAACGATGGGGCTGCCAGTACCGGGCGACGTGCGGCCGGGCATCGCCGTTATGGCCGACGCGTCGGTGCTGTCGGTGGAAGCCCCCGGTGCTGACGGCACGCTGTGCGTGCAGGCGGTCGGCAGTGCGGGTGCCTACGCTCTGCGCGCCCGCGCCGTGGTGCTGGCCACGGGCTCGCGCGAACGCGGCCAAGGCGCGCTCTGTATGGCGGGAAGCCGCCCGTCGGGCGTATTCTCGGCCGGCAGTGCCCAGAACTTCATGAACTTGCAGGGCTGCCTACCGGGGCGGCGCGCCGTTATCCTGGGGTCGGGGGACATCGGCCTGATCATGGCGCGGCGTCTGGCATCGCAAGGTGCCGAGGTGGTAGGCGTCTTCGAGCTCATGTCCTACCCGTCGGGGCTGCGCCGCAATATCGTGCAGTGTCTGGACGATTTCGGCATTCCGCTACACCTGGGCCGCACGGTCACGCGGTTGGAGGGGTCGGGCCGCCTGGAGGCCGTGTACGTGTCCCTGGTCGATCCGCGCACGCTGGCGCCGGTGTCAGGGACCGAGCAGCGCGTTGCGTGCGACACGCTGCTGCTGTCGGTGGGCTTGATTCCCGAGAACGAAGTGGCGAAGACGGCGGGCGTGGCACTCGATGCCTCAACGGGTGGGCCGCGTGTGGACAATCGGCTTGCCACCGAGGTGCCCGGCCTGTTCGCTTGCGGCAATGCCCTGCATGTGCACGATTTGGTGGACCATGCGTCAACCGAAGGGGAAGCGGCCGGCGCGGCTGCGGCCGATTGGGCGCGCGCGGCTGCGAAGCGGGGCGGGGACGAATCCGGAGACGTGGCTGCGCTCGCGCTGCGCGGTGTCGGCATGGCTTGTTCCGACAATGCGGCTGCTTGCCCCGAGGGCGCCGTCGCGGGCGCCGCAGGCGGCTTCGGCCCGGCTCGCAGCGATGCGACGCCCGTGCGCTCGGGCGAAGGCGTTCGCTACGTGGTCCCCCAGGCGATCAACCCGGCCACCGGTGCCGACGAGCGCATCACCTTGTCCTTGCGCGTGTCCTGCGCTCTGCGTGAGCCGCGCTTCTTCGTCGAGGGAATTGGTGAGGACGGTCGGGCGGTCCTGGTGAAAAAGGCAAAGACCCTGGTGGCGGTTCCTGCCGAGATGGTGCAGATCGTCCTTTCCGGTGTGGATGTTGCCGGGTTCTCGTCGTTGCGCGTGCGTGTTCTGGGCCGTGCCGAGTCGCGTAACGAGTGCGATCCTCTGGCTTGTGCGGGACAGGCGGCCGCTTCGCACAGGACCGTAGACGGAGAAGGTGCCTAGATGCAGCAAGCTGTTGAAGTATCCACGTTCACCTGCATCTGCTGCCCGCTTGGCTGCCCGCTTGAGGTGTCCTTCGACGCTGCCGGCAGCGTTGCCGACGTGGTCGGCAATACCTGCAAGCGGGGCGCCCAATACGCTGCCCGCGAAGCGACAGCCCCGGAACGCATGGTTACGGCCGTGCTGCCGGTAGCGGGGTGCCTCGAGCCCGTAAGCGTCAAGACGACGGCTCCGGTGCCGAAAGCGTGCGTGTCCGCGGTGCTTGAGGCCTGCCGTGGCATGCGGCTTGCGATGCCGGTTGCGGCGGGTGAGGTCCTTATCGCCGACGTGTGCGGAACCGGCGTGGCTGTGGTTGCCACAAAAAGCGTACCATGAGGCTTTCTGCGCTACCGCATCCATCCGATGCGACAGGGGCCTGCGAAGTGGCCGGAGCCTCGTAGTATTTCAAAACTATAATAGTTGTGTCATCCTAGCTAAATTGAATATGCGGCAAAGCTCCGTCACACTGATGTTAGATGCTCGGAAGAGGGAAGCATCGGGAGAAAGGACGTGTGATATGGATGGCGCTTTGGGGAACAACGGCCACCTGAGCAGGCGGGCGTTTTTGGGAGCCAGCGCAGCAGCGGCCGCAGGCCTTGCCTTGGCCGGGTGCAGCCCACAAGGCAAGCTCAAGGAAACTGATAAGGCGAAAGGTCCTTTGTTCACGGTCGACGCAGAGCTTGAGGCCGAAAAGGGCGGCACCTGGGTTACGGCCTCGTGCAGCAACAACTGCGGCGGCATGTGCCTGAACAAAGCATATGTGGTCGACGGCGTGGTCATACGCACGAAGACCGATGACGTGGGGGAGGATTCCGAAGGTACGCGCCAGCTGCGAGCCTGTCCGCGCGGGCGTTCGAAGCGGCAGGACACCTTCGGGGCCGACCGTCTCAAATATCCCATGAAGCGCAAGAATTGGGAGGCGTTCACGGGCGGCAAAAAAGAACTGCGCGGCAAGGACGAATGGGTGCGCATTAGCTGGGACGAGGCTCTCGACATCGTTGCGAAAGAGCTTCAAAACGCAATCGATAAATACGGGAACAAGTCGATTCTGCTCGCGGGTCGAGGCGATGGATCGTTGCTCGCACGCATGCTTAATTTTGCAGGTGGGTTTACGCGCTCCAGCGCGACGCGTTCCTACGGAACGGCGTACTTCAATGCTACGACTATGGGACTGTTTAACGTGGGTCTTGGCGAGGAAAATGACCGGATGGACTTCCCGAATGCCGAGACTATCGTGTTTTATGGAGGCAATCCTGCTTGGGCTTCTCCGGGCTCGTACACGTACCAGTTCAATGAGGCAAAGAAGGCCGGCACCAAGTTCGTTTTCGTGGGGCCGGAGTACAACGATACGGCAACCTGGTTCGATGCGAAATGGATTCGCGTGCGCCCTGGTACCGATACTGCCTTCCTCATTGCCGTGGCGTACGAAATGTTCAAGCTTGACGAGGCGAACCCGGGATCTGTTATCGACTGGGATTTCATCTACAAGTACACGGTCGGCATCGACGGTACCAGCGTGGCGCCTGACGCGAAAGTCGACGAGAACTTCAAGGACTACGCTTATGGCACCTACGATGGTGAGCCGAAAACGGCTGAGTGGGCATCGAAGATTTGCGGTACCCCTGCCGAGGACATCCGCTGGTATGCCGAGCTTATGGGCAAGGACCATGCGGTAACCATCCTGCGCAGTTTTGCACCCTTGCGCACCAACGATTCCGATAACTTCTTGGCGCTGTACACGGGCGTAGGGTTCATGGGTGGCCATGCTGGCAAGCCGGGTCATGCGACCGGCACCGCCTACCATAACTGCATCGGCAGCCCGGCCGACCCCATCTTCAAGCCGGGCAAAAGCGGGCTTGAGAGCGTGAAGAACGTCTTCGAGGAGTGCATCAACGGTTTTGAGATGTGGGATGCGGTATTGACCGGGAAATACAACTATACGGGAGAGATCCGCAAGAACAAGCTTACCGCCCAGGATATTCGCGCTATCGATATCCACGTGGTGTGCCACATCAACGTAGCCCCTGTTTTGACGGAGCTGAACCTCAATGCGGCAATCGAGGCGCTTCGCAAGGTCGATTTCGTCTTCTGCACGGCGCGCAACTTCACCTCGCAGGCCGAGTATTCCGACGTGGTGCTGCCCGTTACCACCGAGTGGGAGGTGCCTGGCACCGTCAAGGGCGGGTCGCTTCCCACCCTGGTGAACCGCGAGGCTATTGTGGTTGCCATGCAGGTGTGCGAGCCCTTGTTCGAGTCGAAGACCGAGCAGCAGATCATGGAGGGCCTTGCTGAGAAGATGGGACTTGATGTCAAGGCGATATTCCCCGTTGATGAAAAGCAGCAGCATTTTAACAAGCTTGCGGGCACGACATTTAAAAACGACAAGGGCGAATTTGTGAATCTCGTCAGCATCACGAAAGCGGATATCGAAGAATGGGGCGTGCAGGGCGAGGCGCAGGAAGGTTTCATGCCCCTTCCCGAGCTGATCGAGAAGGGCCTCTTCCGCGTAGAGCGAAAAGCGGGAGATGTCTATACCTACTATGGGTATCAGAACTACCTGGCCGATCCGGTTGCCAACGCTCGAGAGACACCCAGTGGAAAGATCGAGATCTACTGCCAGACAAAAGCCGACGCGCTCAACGGGGCCGGATTCACCAAGGATTATGACTGGAAGCCGTATCCAACCTACAAAGCGCCGGTCAACGGCTATGAGGCTACGTTCTCCGACTTTGCATCAGGAACCAAGGGCGAGTATCCCTACCAGATATACAACCCGCACTATCTGCGTCGCTCCCATACCCAGTTCGACAACCATCCGTGGCTGCGCGAGGCATTCACCCAGCCTTTCTTCGTGTCGGCGAAAGATGCCACCGAAAAGGGCGTGAAGGACGGCGATGTGGTGCGTGTTTGGAACGAAGCGGGGCAGATTATTCGCCAGGTAAGTATCTCTGAACGCATGATGCCGGGTGTGGTAGCACTTCCTTGGGGAGCGTGGGTTGCCATTGACGAGGCTACGGGTATTGACAAGGCGGGATCGGCAAATATGCTTACCCCCACTGCAAGCTCGGGGTGTGGCGTTTCTGGATACAACACCAACATCGTCAACTTCGAGAAGTACGACAAGATTGCGCTCGATCCGGATGCGCAGTGGCCCGATCGTGTGATCGACCTTGGAAAGGAGGCGTAAATCATGGCGAGTCTCGGTTTTTACTTCAATCAAGAGAACTGTATTGGGTGCCGTGCGTGCCAGGTGGCGTGCGTCGACCGCAACGACCTTGCCGTCGGGCATCTGTACCGCCGCGTGAGCTCGTTCGAAACGGGCAAGTACCCGGAGGCGCGTGTCTACCATTACTCGGCAGCGTGCAACCATTGCGAGAAGCCTGCCTGCGCCGCGAACTGCCCGTCAGGTGCCTTGCAGAAGGCCGACGATGGCACGGTGCAACGCGACAAGGCAGTCTGCATTGGTTGCGGCACCTGCGTGGAGAGCTGCCCTTACGAGGTGCCCATCCTGCTGGAAGACCAGCATATCTCGGGAAAGTGCGATTCGTGCAAGGCGTTTCGCGACCAGGGCGCAAACCCGGTGTGTGTCGACGCGTGTCCCATGCGGGCGCTCGATTTCGGCGACTTGGACGAGCTTGCCGCAAAGCATGGCGGTGATTTGGTGAGCGCGCTGCCTATTTTACCGTCGCCGGACGAGACGGTTCCCTCGCTGCTCGTTGCGCCCCGCGCAGCTGCCTTGGCTACCGAGTACAAGCCCTTCGCCGTCTAGGCCTTCTGGCCTAGGCAGGCGTTCCCCCTCCCAGGTGAGTCCCCCGTGCATTCAGTGTGCGGGGGCTTGCCTGCATTACCTTGAAGGAGCTGATGCGATATGGATTACAGCGAGGACGTGCATGCCAAGCTCGCGGCGCGACACTACCTGTATGGGCTGTTCCAGGCCTTGTTCGGAAGCGAGCCGACCGAGCAGTTGCTCGGAGCGGTCGATAGTGGCGTTGCTGCTGAGGCGCTATCTATCTCCTTGCTGCCGGGCGTGGCTCAGGCCGAAGCGGAGCGCCTGCTGGAAAGCCTTGAAGACCCGGCGGATCGCCTTGCTTCGATGGAGCGCGACTACGCGCATGCCTTCATAGGTCCCCATGAGCTGCCAGCGCCGCCGTGGGAGTCGGTGTATGCTGGCAATAAGCGTCTCCTGTTCCAGGCGTCGACCCTTGAGATCAGGGACCTATACCGCTCCCAGGGGCTGCTGCCCGAACAGTATCCGCGCGTCGCCGACGATCATCTGGCGCTCGAACTGGACTTCCTTGCTCGGTTGGCAGAGCGCGCACTGCACGCCTACGCCCTTCGGGCGGGTAGCGCGCATGCGGGCGAGCGCTTGAGCGACCAAACGGAGCGCGGGGGCTCTGCACAGGGCGACGAAGCGTTTGCGGAGGCTGTCTGCGCAAGCCTCTCGTTTGCGACCGACCATCTGGGCGCTTGGGTGGGCGCGTTCTCCCGCGACCTTGTTGCGTGGAACAGCGGGTCGCTCTATGCCGATGCTGCGGTTGTTCTTGCGGCGTTCGTGCAAGCCGATGAGGGTTTCCTAGCCCAACTGGAAGTGGTAGCCGAACACGTATAATGGATTCGGGGAGAGGCTCGGTTGCGAAGGGGGGGGGCGGTGTTCATGCGCAAGCAGGGAAAGCCGGAGCCGGGCGGCTCCGCTGTGCGTTTCGTGAGCCTGAAGGTGAAGTTCGCCGTGCTGTTCGTCTTGGTGGCGGTGCTTCTTCTGTGCTTCAACACGGCATGGCGCCTGCACGTCCAAAACGAGCAGGCTGAGCGCGAGATGCTGGAAACGACGCAGGTGCTGGCCACCGAGATGGACGCCATCTGGGACTTCATGGAGATCAACCAGTCTCAGTTCACCAAGAAAGAAGACGGCACGTACAGCCTATACTGCGTGGTGGCGGCCAAGGTGGTGGCCAAGCTGTTCACCAGTAAGAGCGACGGCGTGGTGGTGCACTACACGAACCTGCACACCCGCAAGGACGACGACACGCCTGACGGGTTCGAGGTGAGGGCGCTCGAGGCACTTCATGCCGACCCCGAGCTTTCTGCCTACTACGAGCTGACCACCCAAGCGGACGGCTCTCCTGCCTTTCGCTATGTCGAGCCGCTCTATATAACCGAGTCCTGCCTGGAGTGCCATGGCGACCCGGCAGGCGAGCTCGATGCGATGGGGTATCCCAAAGAGGGCCTGAAAGAAGGCGACATAGCGGGTGCGGCAAGCATCATCATGCCTGCCAAAACCTACATGGACAACATCCGCACGAACCTCATCCAGGAGACGCTGCTGTTCTTGCTGCTGATCCTCTGCGGCCTGGGAGTGATCTTCTGGGGCATCTCCAAGTTGGTAACGCGTCCCGTTTGGCAGCTGGAAGGGGCTGCTGCGAGCCTCGAGGAGGGCGAGTTCGACGTGCGGGTTGATGCCGCGACGGTTCCCGACGAGATCACCGGTTTGGGGCGGCGCTTCGAGTCGATGGCCGAGCAGCTGAAAAACGTGTACGTTGGGCTTGAGTCTGAAGTGGAGTCTCGGTCGGCGCAGATCATCAAGTCAAACGAGGTTTTGGAGCGGCAGCGCTGCGAGCTCGAGGCCATGAATGAAATGTTGCAGAAGGACAATCGCCTGAAATCGGACTTCCTCGCCATGATGAGCCACGAACTACGCACGCCGCTCACCTCGATTCTGGCCTTCGCCGACCTGTGGTCGAACACCAACACTCCGCGCAACGACGACGAGGAGAAGATCATGGAGGAGATGAAGGCAAACAGCCAAGTGCTCCTTTCTATGGTGAACAACATGCTCGACCTGGCACGCATGGAGACGGGGACGCCCGAGCTTATGCTGGAGCCCGTCGATGTGGCTGATGTGCTCCATGCGGTCAGAAGGGGCATGCACTTCCTCGCCGAGAAGAAAGGCGTTTCCGTAACGGTTGAGGTGAACCGCTCGGTCCCCGTGATCCTAGGAGACCAGGAAAAGCTGCGCCGCATCGTGGAGAACCTCGTGTCGAATGCGATAAAGTACGCCCATGCGGGCGGAGAGGTGAGGGTTTCGGCGGCGTATTCGTGCGACGAGCATCTGCTGATCATGAGCGTGTCCGACGACGGCTGCGGCATCGCTGAAGCCGACCAGGCCTCCATATTTGAACGGTTCGTGCGCGGCAGTGCGCAGAAGGCGGGTGCAAGCGGCAGCGGCTTGGGCTTGGCGCTGGTGAGGGAGTTGGTGGAACTCTACGAAGGGACGATCGCGGTTTCTTCGGCCGTGGGCTGTGGCAGCACGTTCACCGTGAAGCTGCCCGTTGGCCTGCTTGAGCTGGACGATGAATACGACGAGGGGTGAGGGGACTTCCATGAAGATCATGCTGGCTGATGACGATGAGGGCATCAGGGTGCTGGTGAGCCATATCATCAAAGATGCAGGTTACGATTTCTGCGTGGCAGTCGATGGCCTCGAGGCCATCGAGCAGTACAAGGCAGAGCGTCCCGACGTGCTTATCCTAGACGTGATGATGCCGGGCTTGAACGGCTTCGATGTCTGCAAGCGCCTCAGAGACGAGAAGGTGACGGTGCCTATCATCGTGCTGACGGCCAAAGGCGACATCGTCGACAAGAGCGTCGGATTCAAAGCGGGCGCCGACGATTACCTGGTGAAGCCGTTCGTCTCCGAGGAGCTGCTGCTGCGCATAGAGGCCTTGCTGCGCCGCAGCGGCAAGGTTATGACGGAAGGGTATATTTCCGACCGGCTCCAGTTCGACGGTATGGAGATAGACGTGAAGCGCCGTCGGGTAGAGGTGGCGGGGGTGGTGGCGAACCTGACGCCCAAAGAGTTCCATCTGCTGCACCTGCTGGCCAGCAATCCGGGCATCGTGTTCACGAAAGACCAGCTTATAGAAGATATCTGGGGCGCGCATTACGAGGGGGAGATGGCGGGTATCACCGTACTGGTCCATCGTCTGCGCGAAAAGATAGAGGCCGACCCGTCGAACCCCCGCTACGTGCACACCGTGTGGCATGTGGGATACCGGTTCGGAGATTGACGCAGGTGCAGCGCGCGTCGTGCGGGCTGAGAGGTGCGGGAGGGCTCCTGAGAGGTTCGTGCTGGGAGCGGCATAAAAGCAGCTCCCGATGCCGATGCGCTTCGTCGAGCGCGGCATCGGGAGCCTTCCTGCAAGTTTAGCCGCGGCGGTTGTTGCGCTGCTTGGATACGGCGGCTCGATGTGCACGACCGGGGCGTAGATCGCTGCCTCCGCTCGAGGGTTTAGCGGAAGATTGCCTCTGCGCCTGCTGAGATGGTCCGCTTTTCCTTGGGGGGCGATTCTGCCCGCCGTTTCCTGGAGTACCTTGTTGAGTGCCTTGGCCTGTGGGACGCTGGCGGTTCGGTTGGGCACCGGTGGTGCCAGCAGGCTTCTTCTTGCTTTTTGGCCTGTTGCTTTGCGACGGTGCTGTCTTGTCCTCGGCTGTCGTCTCGCGTGCTTTCTCCTTGCGCTTCTCGCGCTTGGCCATCTCGCGTGCCGCTTGGGCGATCTCGGGATCGAGGCGTGCGTTGCTGCGTGTTGCGCGCGCGGCAGCCTCAGCTTCGGCCTCGCCGGCATCGAAGGTGGCTATCTCCATTTCGGGAATGTCTCGCTTGATGAGCTTCTGGATGTCTCGCAGGGCCTCTTCTGTCTCGGGGCTCACGAACGAGATGGCCCAGCCCTCCTCGCCAGCGCGACCCGTGCGGCCGATGCGGTGCACGTAGTCCTCGGGCTGGGTGGGCAGGTCGTAGTTGATCACATGGTCGACGCTTTCCACATCGATGCCGCGCGCCAGCACGTCGGTGGCAACCAGCACGTCGGTGGTGCCGTTGGTGAAGTTGTCGAGTGCGCGACGGCGCTGGTTTTGGCTGCGGTCGGAGTGGATGGCCTCGGCGGTGTAGCCCATGCGCTTCAGGCGGCGGCAGGTGGAGTCGGCGCGACTGCGCGTGCGGGTGAATACGATGACGCGCTCGGCGCCCTTTTCGTTCAGTACCGCTTTGAGCAGCGCTGGTTTCAGCGTCTGCGGTGCGCGCACGATGAACTGCTCCACGGTGTCTGCTGTCTCGCCCTTATGGGCGATCTCCACCAGCGCCGGGTCGTGCAGCAGCTTGCCGACGCTCGACATGATGGAGCGGTCGATGGTGGCCGAGAACAGAAGCGTCTGCCGCGTGGCGGGTGTGGCACCGATAATCTTTTTCATGGAGGGCCAAAATCCCATGTCCAGCATGCGGTCAGCCTCATCTAGCACCAGCATGCCCACGTCGCCCAGGCGCACTGCCCCCTGCTCCATGAGGTCCACTAGGCGACCCGGTGTAGCGATGAGCACGTCGACGCCGTGTTTCAGCTGGCGGATCTGCGGCTCGTAGGACATACCTCCGACGATAGTAAGGATGCGGTGGTGGGTGGAGGCGGCGATGGCGCCGCACACCTCGCCGATCTGCTGCGCCAGCTCGCGTGTGGGGGTGACCACCAACATGAGCGGCCCCTGGCCACCTTGCGCATGTCCCAGCTTGTCGAGGGACGGCAGCGAGAACGCGGCCGTCTTGCCGGTGCCGGTCTTGGCGGCGGCAATCAGGTCGCGCCCCTCTAGCACCAAGGGGATGGCCTGCTCTTGTACGGGGGTTGGATCGGTGTAGCCCAGGTTCGCCACGGCGTCCAGGGAGGCGGGGGAGAGCCCCAGTTCGTTGAATTGCGTCATGCTTATCTGTTCGTTCCTTTCGGGGAATAATACGGGCAGGTTCGTTTTGTCAGGTAGGTTCGGGTAGGTTCGGGCCATTGTCCGATCAGCGGATGTGCGCGGGTTTTCCTCCCCAGTAGAGCCGCGCGAAGTGCTTCTTGCGCAGCGGGTCGTGCGGGCTTTTCGGGTGCGCCGCCAAGCCGAGCGTGGCTCGGACGATGTCGCGTGCGGCATCAGGCTTGCGCAGGAAGCTGCCGTTCACCAGCATGGCGCGGATGCTTTCAGGGTTGCGCGCGATGTGGCTGAGCGTGTCCAGCAGCTCGCGTGCGGTGGTCACGTGCATGGCGGCACCGGTTGCGGTGAGCATGTTCACGTTGACCTTTTCCTGTCCGTAGGCGCGGCCCAAGAGGATCATGGGCACTTGCGCACAAAGGCATTCGGTGACCACGAGACCGCCTGACTTGCAGATGACCAGGTCGCTTGCAGCCATAAGCGCAGCCATGCCCTCCACGTACTCCAGCACCGTCACGTTGGTGAGTCCCAACTCGCTGCATTCTTGGCGCAGGTGACGGGCGTAGTTGGCGTCGTTGCCGGCCACGATAGCCACATGCATGCTGTCGAAGCGGTGCAGGTAGGGGAGCATCTTGTCCAATGCTTCGCGGAAATGCACGTAGGGTCGGGGCAAGTAGGCGCCTGCCAGCGCCAACACTACTTGCTTGTCTTGGGGCAAGCCCAGCCGCTCGCGTGTTTCGGCTTTGTCGTAGGAGCGGCGGAAGTCCTCGCGTGTGGGGATGCCGGTGATGAGGATGCGCTCGTCGGGTATTTTGCGCGGCCGCAGCGTCTCGGCCATGGCCTCAGTGGCCACGCAGAACAGGTCGCCGCCCCGGTGCGGCCAAAGGCCTTCGGTTTCGTAGTCGGTCGGCACGCATACAACGGGGTACTCTAGTCCGGAGAGCATGCGAGCGCCTACGGCCACGTTCGCGGCAGTGATGTGGGTGCACACGATGGCGAGAGGGCGCACCTTCTTCACATGGTCGGTGAAAGCCGGGTACATCGTGTGCGACCAGATGGTGCCCCCGGCCCACAGCAACCGTCCCGTGAGCGTGTAGCGCCAGGTGAGGTCGTAGAGCGGGCGGGTTGCTCCCGTGAACAGCGATGCGGCATGGTCGCCGTCGAAGACGATGCGCCCCCAATCCAGGATGTCGATGACTTCCACCTGGAGGTCAGGCGGGATCGAGAGCGGTTCCTGCGACATGCCTTCTCCGGTCGCCGCATCCTCCGAGGTCGATAGAGCCGCCTCATCGCGCAGCAGCTCGAATGCCTGGGCTATGGCCATGGCCGCGCTGCGATGGCCCGATCCGACCGAGGCGTGCATGACCAGCACGGTGGGCGGTACGGGCTCCGGTGCCGGAAGGGCTGGCTCGTCGTGCGTGCCGGCGGTCGGCGTCTCGGCGACCGAACGGGAGCTCTGAGCGTCGGTACCGGGGTTCGGCGCCTCAATGGCGGAGTTCTTTGCCTGATCCGGGGCAGACGGCGCTGCCGATGGGGTCTGCTGGCCGACCTGCTGTGGCAGGGGGTGGCTGGTATGGGGGTGCGGCATGGCCGTCTCATCGATGTTCATATCCTTCATCATACTCTAAGAGAGCCGCTGTGGGGCCGTTTCAGGCTTTGAAAGCGCAGGTTCCACGGAACCTGTGGAACCGTATGCGCAGGGTATGCGCGGCCTACCCTCGTTCCGTAACGGAATTGTGACGGACGGCGAACGAAACGGATCGCACAGCCGTATCGTATAGACTGGGGCAGACGGTGCTGCGGTGCGAAGATGAGGCTGGCCAAGCATCAGGTGCCGAGATGCGCCGTATCGAGGAAGGTCGTGGTGTCGTGGCGGGTAGGCTCAGCGAGCGCATACAGCGCGTGATGGTAGGCCGCAACGGTCCCGACGAGTTCGCGCGCTTCTTCATCTGGGTCTCGTTCGCCGTGCTGGTTGTCAGCCTGTTCGTCGGCGATGGCATGGCGCGGTGGATGCTTTCCGCGCTAATGCTGGCTTGCTTGGCCTACTGCTATTTTCGCATGCTGTCGAAGAACATCGCAGCGCGCAACCGAGAGAACCGTGCGTATCTGCAAATGCGCACGCGGGTGACAGACCCCTTTTCGAAGCTGCTCGAACGCATACGCCAACGGCGCACTTATGGCAAGGACTACCTATTCTGCCGCTGCGAGCATTGCGGCCAACGCTTGCGGGTGCCGAAGGGGAAGGGTTCCGTCAAGGTGACCTGCCCGAAATGCGGCAACTCGTTCAAGACGAAGTCGTAGCACGGCGGCAGGGTGGCAGCACGTGCCGACGGGCCCTCTTGGCGGTTTGCGGCAATGGCGGTTGTGCTAGGACACCGCGATCGGCGTTGTGTGGACGCGGCTGACGGCAGGTCTGTAGGCAGGGAGGCGGGGAGCGAAAAAACTCTTGAAACCTTTCTAAAATTTACTCTTGCAATGCTGCGGGCGCTTTGCGATAATATGCAGGCTGTTTTCCGCAGAGGAAATAGCCCT
>NZ_JAVWUP010000046.1:0-17792 GCF_036667095.1 Gordonibacter sp.
ACATGACTGGCGCACCATTCGATGTGTACGTCAAAGGCGGCCCCGAGGTTGACCCCAAGGACTACATCACAGAGGTATACTTTCCTATCGAAAGGTAACTCACTACAGGCTGTCTCTTGATTGAGAAGCTTGGCGCAAGCGATGCTTGGGTAACCTTGCCAAGATGTGTGGGTTGGCGGAAGAAGACAGCAGGTGGCTGGTTCACTACAAGAAATATACAACAACAAACGACCGTTTGTCCAGCTGAATAAGGGTAAACGGTCGTTTGTTACTGCGGAAAAAAGGTTGAAGCTTGGGCAATGCTATCTCCTCCCTGAATGCATGCAAAGTGTTACAGCTCCCTGGAAATATCAACAGAGTATTGATGTGTTCAAGGTATACTTGGTGTTAGCGGTGCAGGCTATGGGATTGAGGGGGACGAGTGTTATGGCGTCAAGCGAAGATTACTTGGCCTACGTGTTGGACTTGCTAAGTGAAGTGCCGGACATTAGCCATCGCAAAATGATGGGTGAATACGTGCTCTACGCACAGGGTAAAGTGTTTGGGGGAATCTACGACGACCGCTTCCTAGTGAAACCCACCAACGCTGCCAAGTGCCTGTTGCCTGATGCAGACTATCAGTTGCCCTACGAGGGAGCAAAGCCCCTGTTGGCCGTTGATAGTGAGGACAAACTTTGTCTGGCTGAGCTGGTTGCCGCCATGCTTCCGGAGTTGCCGGGATCGAAGAAGCGGAAGTAACGCCACAAAAAGCACCTGAGTAAGGTGATGACTCACCGTTCAGGCACCAAAAACAAGAAAGCGCTGGAGGTGGGTGCAAGGCACACCGTTCGGGCGCTTTCCTAAATCGTATACTGCGGCGTTCAATCGCAACTAGTTTTCTATCTGCGTGCTAGTTGTGACGCTTACTTGTTACCACAGCAAAGGGCAACGGACTTAAAACCTATGAGTACCTGGAATGGCTCCTTACAGAAATGCCTGCAAGAGCAGACCTCTGTAACAAAGCTGTACTCAGCCGATTTTTGCCATGGTCTGAGGCAATACCCGATTCATGCAAAATGGATGCCGCAGAAAAGGCGGCTTCAGACCAAATGGTCGATAGACCCATAATCGACATCAATCCCGAGATGCTTGACAGTCCCGCGACAGTCTCTTGACCGTCACGCGACTGTCAAGATGGGAATTATTGATCGCTTACTTTGAGGGCTCCTATTTTTCAGGCCCCTCGAACCAACTTTCGGCAACTTTCTCAAGCGTCTGGTCTATTATCTTCTTGAATTCACCGGCAACGTATTTGCATTCCCTGCTAGCATCATCAAGAACAATGACTTCATACTCAGGTTTTGCTTCGAGATTCCTGAAAAAAGCTTCATATAGTTTTTTCGAATCAACTACCAAGCTTCCCTTTTCGATAGAAAAAGAAGTCACATCATCAACCAAAAAGTTGAAACACCCATCATCTTCCGCAACGCTAATTTGCTTTTTCATATCGCTTCATCCTTTTTCGAATTGCATCAAGGCCACCGTCAACGTTTTCCGCAACAATGTCGAGCATCTTGTAGTCATTACATTCGTATTCCAATGCTCCACTCCAAACGGTGAGGACATCGCCGCTCTTGCCAATGAAAATGACGTTATCAACATCGAGGTTGACCAAGAATTGAGGATTGTGGGTAATCAGCAAAACTTGCCTCGACTCAGCGATTTCGCGGAACTCGTTGATTACGACCTCCTTGATGGCCTTCTGGGATATCTGATCCTCTGGCTGATCGACAAGGTAAATGCCGTCTCCGAGAGCTGCATCCCTCAGAAGCGAAAAGTACATCTGCGCGTTGAATCCTTGCGAGAGCTCTTCGTAGACATCGTCCTCATCCCTGTTGATGGACTTTACTGGACGCAGAATCTTCGCAATTTCCTTGTCCATGTTCTGCCGCACCACTTCTATAGGATCATCGGCGTCCTCGGGATAATTTTTTAAAGCGTCAATCAACCCGCCGCGGTCAGCGGTCTTGAAATCTATGGTATGTCTTGCCTTAAGAATGTGGGTAAGACATTCTCGCATGACTGCAGGATTTATGACATCCGCTTGAGTCTTTGCGATAAAAGAAAGCCAACCCACGGGATTAATCTTGGGGACAATTTCAATGGGCTCAAATTCAAAATCAAAGTCGCCAACCGTGCGTTCTATTTTTACCAGGCCAGCAATCGCAGTGCTAAGCTCATCTGTTGCAGAAGCATAGGCTGCCCTATGCTTCTGAGTATCGGTTGAAATCTTCTTATACTCTCGCCCCAGCGTCTGAATGACAGTGCTCAGTGCATTAGCGATCTTCTTCTCGGTTTGGATTTTAAGGACAGTTCCTTCATGCCTCTTTCTTACCTCAGAAATCTGATCGCGGGCAATCTCAATCGCCTTGGAATCCGCATCCGTAAGCACCGAGGTGTGTAAATCGCCGAGAGATTCCATCTTTCGCTCAATGGTCTTCAGGTCGTCAATTAGGCGCTGATAGGGCTGATCATCCTGAGAAGGAATACTTCCTTGAAAAGATAGCGTAGTCGCAGGGAGTTGCTTGCCTTCAGGCGGCAGTGTAGCGTTCGCTATCTCGCAAAGGGCCTTCTGGTAATTACATGATGCGCTTAAGGCTTTGCAAAGAAGCTCGATTTGTACCCCAGCGGCCTCCTTAAGCGGCTGAACGTCGATAGGATCGGGAAAGTGTTTTCCAAGTAAATCGCGGCTTTTCCCATCCGTAAGACCCTCAAATGTTTTCCTTATGGATTCTTGATTATCGAATGTCAATCGCTTTTTGTCCGGGATGGAAGTGACAACCTTTACGCCCATCTTCTCTAGGTATCGCGTCTGCCCCCTTTCTGCCGTGGCATTCACTCCATCAAAATCAACAAGCGAGTTCATAATGCTCGATTTGCCGACCGAGTTATCACCAATAATCGCATTGATGCCGGGAGATAGCGGTATACGCTGTTCATCGCCGTCGAGCTCAAGGACAATCTCGTCTAGCGACTTCGTGGAACCAGAGAAGAAGCTGTTCGCAGTTTTTATGCGAGAGGCATCCGTCACGGCCATTGCCAGCCCGCGGAATGTTGGCAGGCATTTTAAATAAGTAAACGGGAGATCATCTGCATTGTTCTTATCGATCCCTGGGTACGCGTCCCACTGGTGACAGTCCGAGCTGGTGATAAAGCGGAGGCGCTCGGCATCTCCGTTTTTCTCTGCAAACGACTTATTGAACAGCTCGTTCTTGCGATTCTTGTACTCGTAGACCTCAAAATACTCCATGAACAGGAACTCGTTGTAGAGGTCTTCTCCAACCGAGTTCGCGTCATTGACCCGCTTGCGTGATGAGCCAGGGGTAGCTTTCTGGTGTGCGACTGTCACGATGTTTAACCCGATGGAGCGAATGATATCCCAGTACTTGTCTTCACTGAAAGCAGATCCGCAATCGTAGTCGGGCTCATTGTCGCACATGGGAATGTTGTCATTCAGCTTTTGCAGTACATCGTCATCCGCATCGTCAAAGATGGTGACCACGTGAACCGGCTTTTGCCCATCATCCGTAGAGAAGGAAACGCTGAACTCCACGCCGGGGAGGACCTTGTGAAGGCTGTTCTCTTCCTGGGCATAAGAACGAAGTGTCTTAAATAATTGATAATCAAAGCAATCATGATCAGTAATGGCAGCCATGTTCACGCTGTGCGCATCCAGGGCAGCCACAAGGGTTGGTAAGTTCTCAATGGTTCCCGCAAAAACCTTTGGCCCGTCTTTATGCCTGGAGGCTGCCGAGTGGATATGCAGGTCGATCTTTAACGGCTCCCGCACGATCTTCTGGTTCATTGGCACTCCTGCCCGATCTTCATATACGTAACCTCAAACGCCTTTACTCGGCGCATTTCGGGCATGCGGCCCTCGATACTGAAGGCATCATTGCTGTCGAAGCGCTGCCAAATGTCCAGGCCACGATCAAGTAGAATATCCCACATGTCGTCAACCTTGAGGTGTCGCGCATGAAGCGTGCCGCTGTCGTCAATTTTCCATGTGAAATTAAGTCCCATGGGAGCCATAGATTCCTGAATCTTTTGCAGGTAGTCTTCCTGTTTGGAATCTGAATACTCGTCAGGGGCTGTGATCAGGTGGACGTTTATCGTTGGGGCATCGTACTTAAAGTGGCGAATGATCACCTCGAGCAATTCCATTAAGTTTCGACATTGATGAAATGTGCGTACGTATGGATCTATAACGATTACATTATGTGCACCGTCAAGGTAGAGCCCGAACAGCTTCTCATACGACGTTCCTCGCTGGTTCTCGCGCAGGGTAAGGTGCCCAGCCTTGGGCGCAGATGCAGTTTTCGGCTGCGCGTCGGACGAGGGGACGCTATTTTTGGACCTAAGGGCAGATGGTTCTTCCGCCGGAACGTCTTCAGGTGAAGTGGTAACAATTTTTGCCGTTTCGTCGCTTTCCCACGAGCTGTTCCACGGCACCTTGTCCAATGAATGGTATGTTGTCGGATAGTCGAGCTCCTCAAGGGTCGCGACGTTCTTCCACGCACCGCCCGCCTTGGGGCGATATGCGAAGTCGACACGCTCGAATGTTTCGTCAATTCGAATGAGTGTGTCTTTGACGCGCTTGCGCATCTCGAGTGCAAATTCAACAATCTCAGCCGTTTCTTCGGCGGTTGCGTCGCGACCCGGGAAGAGGATCTTCATCAGGCCAGCACAGGTCTTTATCACGCCGTCGCGGTCGCGTGTGGAGATACTGCTCGATAACTCGAAGAACTTGTCGATTTCACCCGAATAATCCACAGGGCGCATCACACGTAGGGCTTCCGCTAGGTAGTCCACTATGAAACCGAAGTCCGAGCTAAACATGTCACCACGTATGATGTCCATCTCCCAGCCCGGGATATAGGCGTGAAGGCGGTCAATGAACGCCGGATCATGGTAGACCGTCGGCAAGTCTTCGAGCAAATCGGTCTGGTTGATCATGTAGCTCACGTCATGACTCGTGTTGCCCACAAACACCATCGACGCCTCGGCTGTTACCTGTTCGATGCCACGGCTGAAACTCTTGTTCGCCATGTAATTCTTCATGATGTCAACGATATCGGACTTCGGCTTCTTACTCTTCCCCGCAAACTCGTCGAAGGCGACCGTGTCCCAATAGCCAACGAGGCCGATCTTACCGGTGGAATTGTTTACGAAGAGTTTTGCCGGAGTCACCTCGCCACCGGAGATAAGGATGCCGTGCGGACTAAATTCGCTGAAAACGTGACTTTTGCCCGTACCCTTGGGGCCAAGCTCAATGAGGTTGTAGTTGCGCTCACAATAGGCGACCAAGCGCGTAAGCTGAAACAGCTTCGCACGGCGCCCAAGCTGCTCAGGGTCGAGGCCAATGGAACGTACAAGCGCATCGATCCACTCGTCTTCGGTGAAATAGGCGCGGCGCTCAATAAATCCGTCGAAGTCGAAACGGCTCATCTGAATAGGCTTGAGTCCTGTGAGAATATAGGGCGATTCGTCGCGAGATTCGTTGGTCGCGTAGGCGAGGTCGGCAATGCACCATACACCCGATACGAGCAATCGCCTGTTCTTCTTTACGGTATCCGAGCTAACCAAAACCTTTGAGATGCCCAGGTTTTCGAAGGTAGCCTCATAGACATCGCGTTTCTCGTTGAGCGAAACGGAAACCTTGTCGATGATACGCTTGTATTCAGATTGCTTTATGTCGGAACGAATCGCGCCCGCCTCCGCGCGTTGCACGTAATGCTTCGCGAGGATGCTGCGGACTCGTTCTACGCCCGCATTGATTTGCTCCTCGTCGTCGGTAGCGCAGTTTTGTCCCAGCAAGAATTCGAGAACATAGCTCGGCACTGCTGCGTTGCCCTTAACCAGCTTCACTAAATCTTTACGGACCACGTAGCCCGCAAAATAATCGTTGAGCTTTTTATCTAACGTATTCATATACACTCCTATAGTGCTGGTTTAATTGTTTCAAGCACAAGGGAAGAGGCTACAGTCTTCACTACATCCAAAGAAGCGCCACCCGTTGCTTTGCCGATAGTCGAGCTTGCCCGTTTCCAGATCAAATCATCACGAATCGAATCAAGAAAATCGTTACCGTCCCAGGTGAGGCGGGATGCCATGGCAAAATAATAGGGATCATTGTCCGCGGCCCTCACGCTTGCTACTATTAATCCAGCCTCGTCTAAGATTTGAAAATGATAGCCAACCATTTTGGGGGGGTACTCGGTCGAAGCAATGCTGCTTGCGTCAATCGGTTTCTCTGATTCAGCCAAGGTAAGCAGGATGGTTCTGGCAAGATTCATATCACGCTTCATGCAGATCACCCTACTTCCACGTGCTCAGCCCCGAAACCTCTGCCAAGGCGTACGGGAACTTGTTGTAATTGACTTTTACGCCGTCATCGAGATCGATGCTGATGCGCTCTTGAGCCAACGGGTAGACGACGTCTCGTTCCCATTCGGCCAGCTCTTTGACTATCGTGCGGTATTTGTCGGCCTGACGCCCATCAGCGGCGCGATCGCTCTGCTCGAGTGGGGGAATCGCCGCGTTGAGCTTTTCTATGCATTCTCTCAGGTATTTGGTGAGGATGCGACCGACGGTGCTCGATGTATAACGGTGCATGTAAACCAACGCCTGGAAGCTGCCCTCTGGACTTGAGAACATCCAATAGATGGGACGCTTGCCGCTACCCGTCACTTGGTATGTGGCGCAATGGTTCTTGTAGAAATCTTTCACGAAGTACTTGCGCAAATCCTTTCCAAGAGCATTCTCAATAAATGCCACGTTCTCTTCTAGCGTTTCTTCGCCAAAGACAACCTTAAGCCATTTCTTGAACTGAGCAACCACATCGTCACTGAACCATTCGCCGCCGAGCACGGGAACGATGGCGTCTTCGTCGGGGAGAAATGCCGCATTAGGTACTTTGGACTTGAAATCATCGATTGTCTGCTGGGCATCGGCCAAGATGAGCCCAGGAGCGAACGTCGAATAGCGGCCCATGATGCATCCGACACCATAGGAAACAAGCGATTTTACGTCGCGCACAAGATCGGCTCGACGCACCGAGACCTTGTCATCCGGCACTTCGATGGACACCTCACCTTCCATGCCATAGATATTTGCGAAAATGCGATTAAGCGTCTCTTCGTTAGCCTTGAGTTTATTGAACCGATTGTCGCATTCGTCTGACCAACGGGCGAATCTATTGGAGACCAGCGAGACCGCAGCAATTCGCGCATCAGTCATCATTCCGTATGAGAGCTGTTCACTACGCTCAAGAACAGATGGCGCTAATGGATGCCATTCGAAATTCCAGGAGGTTTCGAATGCGTCCCAATCCATTCTTCCTATATCTACATTTTCATCTACAAGAGATGCGATATCAGAGTCACCCTCAGATAGCGAATTTAGAACAAATGGAATTTTCGATACAATTCCCGTTGAATTAGTCATATTGGGGTTCATCATTGGCCATATTGCATCAACAACCGACGAGTTTAGCAACGCAAGAGCGTACCGTTGATAGATTGCATTTCGACACCGAATATTCCCCGTTGCGTCTCCGGGTACAATTCCTTTAGGATACAATCTCATTGCGGGAGTTCCAGAACTGATTCGGCTCCATCCTATTGTGAGATTGCCATAACTTTCTTCGTTTGGAATAATAGCTTTTCCTGTTTGCTTTATTGCATCGCCATAACGGTTCCAGAAAACAATTTTTTCGAGATTCCCGTACCATCTTCTATCGCGTCCACCGGAGCTTAATGGTGACCATTTGCTTGCTCCGCTACGACAATCCCCAATATCACTTGACGAAACTTCATACCATCCTCGTACGAAACGCGGGACATCACCTGGCTGAAGCCCTCTAAATGTGTCGGCATAATTCGAGAGAGGTTTATTCTTCTTGAAAATACCGAGAACAGACGGAGTGACCCAGTAGGCGATTGGTTTCCCAGGTATCTCGCTAAAGCTGGATTGAGCAATCGAGTACAGAACACCTGAAGAACCTTCTTTGAGCGCCCTCTTATACAACTCGCTTTTTCCGTTTTCGCCCACAACTGTCGTCAATCGAGCGTAGACGCCGTGACAGCCTTTATTAGATTGCTCGTTATGGAAAATAGATGCTGCAGTCGATACTATCTCGCCACCAATCGAATCAAATGCCCTCGATCCAAGTTGAATCAACGAAATAATCAGTTTCGTATCCAGGACAGCGGAACGCATCTTTTTGTATGAGTCGAGAAACATCCATGCTTGCATTGTTAGTATGGCAGAATAGCCCCGAGGAGCCGATAGCGAAAACCCTCGCATTATAAAACAGGTACAGAGATCAGATTTAGCCAGCGGGTAGTTGCTTTTAACCCATGAATTAGCCCATTGATCCATATTGCCAACAGGCATATAGGGAGGATTGGCAACAATGCACGCAAATCTACGTTTTAAGGCAGTAAGTATCAATTTCACTTTCGTTAATTTAGCGAAAGTGACATCGGTAAATAATTCCGAAGCATCTTTCATTTTTGCAATAGCATCATAGACGTACTCAACATCACTCCCGTTAGGCACAAAAAGACTTCCGCACTCCGTCATGTGGGCAAACGCATCAAGCAAGTTTATATCATGGGACAAATCCGTTCCTACTAGCTCGTCTTGATCAAATGTTACCGATTCAAGAACCGTCACATTGGCATCTAATTCCCTTCTAAAGAAGTCTTGATCTTTCTCGCGGGCTTTCATCTCCAAGGCAAACTTAGCTATCTCCGCAGCACGATTGTCGATTTCCATACCAAAAAGGTTGTTGGTTAAGATAAGCTCGGGAATTGACTCTTTCGGATAACCTTCTTCACGATAGATGTCGTACAGTAAATCGAAGGCGTACACGAGGATATGCCCCGAACCGCAGGCCGGGTCGCAGAGCGTGAGCTCCTCGGGCGAGTGTACCCTCAGAAAATCCTCGGTCTCACCCTCGGGCGCGATATAGTAATCCATGGAGGCCGCCAAGTTGCTGTGCGGGTTGTTGAGCATCCACAGACGACCGAGTGAGTTCTGAACGAGATAGCGCACGATCCATTTAGGCGTAAACAGCTGCGTGGCGGGCGCTATGTCGTCTGGCGCTGCCTTCCTGTTACTGGCGAAAAAGTCGTCTTTACGCTCGGAAATATAGAACTGATAAAGCCAGCCTAAAACTTCAACGGATTCGCAGGCATCATCGTCCATATCGTCGACGATGCGGCGCAGGATGGAATCCTCCGACAGCAGACCGGAGGGCATGGCCAGACTCGATGCCGCCACCTCATCAAACAGGTAGGGCATCGATTTCGCATATTGGGTACATACTGCATCGAGCAGCACGGCATAAGCGGACTCGGTGGGGTTTGCGCCCGCCGAGATTCCTCCGGAAAGAATGCTCGTCACCCGGTCACGAACATTCCGGTCAAACCGCCACTCCGGGTCGAAAACGCCCTGGGATGCGTCCGTCAGGATTGCTGGCTGTGAGCTTCCCTCCTTTGGAGTAACCACGCCTGCGGGGGTGTAGCCCTTCGCATCCATGAAGCGAAGGGCGCAAAGTCGGTTAAACCAGGTATAAGCGAACGAGTCCACAACTTCCTCACTCCCGCGCTCCTTGATCGATTTCTCCAAAGAGCATACTTTGTCGGGGCTATCAAGTCTTTCGGGGCTGGCATCCGCAAGAACGGCATCGATTCGCGCAGCTATCTCGCGGCGAAGGGCGCCGCGAGCGCCGAAAGCCAAGTTCTTTATCTTGTTCGTTTCCATTGCCTCATCCTCACTGCTAGAGAAAGTCATTTCCGAAAGCACGGTTCACCGCGAGCTCCTGCTCCCACTCCGGGGCGAATTGGTTGGTGTTGCCAACCCGCGCCGAAATGCGCAGGATCGCCTTGTCGTAATCGTCAATATCATTCATCACCGGAAGCCTGACCTCCGTCTTCCTGCGCTCCGAGTCAGGGGCATCGCTCGAGAGCTCCAAGGTCTTCTCGAATGCGCTAAGTACCCTGCCCTCGTCGTCATTGGTATACAGACCGACCTTAACGGTGGTCGGAAGCACTTTCTCCGAGCACGCCTGCGTCTGGTAAACGTCGAGCGTGATCATGGGGCCGCTGATTAGCGGACGCCCATGGATGAAACCTTGGGCACCTGTACGCTCCACCCCGCTAAGGCGACCGATGGGCTCAACGGCAACGACGGGAACCGCATTTTCTTGGAGGGAGGCTCCGCCGTGGACGTAACGCGCACCGCTACCGCTTAGACGTAATCTAGAAATACCCTTCGGGAAGGCGACCTTATATTCGCCTACAAGGGAAAGGTCCGCCGCTGAATACTCGACGAGCATGTCGCTTGTAGGGATACTCGTCCCGACGGCAAATCGGCGCGTATGGTATAGGACCCCGTTGCCCAAGGCAGACAAATCGTGTAGTCCCTCAACTGAGGCGTAATTGAAGGACTCCACGTCCTGCTCCTGATACAGAAAGCCGTGGTCGGCAGTGACGAACACCTTCCTGCAGCCTGCGCCAAGGAGCGCGGAAACAAGCAGAGGCACCTGTTCGAAGGCCTCTTTGCAGGCCGAGAAGACCTCGCCCTCGGTTTCCTGGCTGTCTCCGCGCTTATCAATGACGTTGTGGTACACGAACACCAGTGGCGCATTGGAGATGTCAGGCAGACCCGATTCAAGAACGTCGCTCGCTTTAAGGGCCAGCGCTCCCTTGACCGAAGAGGAAAGGGCGGCTTGTCTGTTCACTAAACCGGCAGTTAACGCGCCCTCTTTAACGACGTTGCCTGTAGACAGATCGATTGACATCTCGCCAGGAGGAAGGAGCGCTGCCATGCCGAGCTGCGTGTAACTTGGCAGCATGCACGTCATCCCTGAGACGGACGACTTGGTCTTACCGTGGCGGCCCAGGCTGAGGTCGTTTAAAATAGACGAAAGCTCAACCCCAGCCTCGAAGCGCATGGCATCGGAAACGATGACGCCGATGCGTCGACCCCCCTCGACACTCGGCAACTCACGAGCGATTTTGTCGTGGAAGAACGAGCTCTGCGACGGGATATCTCGGGGAGGGTACGTGCCTTCGTCCATCAAATGAAACTGCCATTTGTCGGTAAGATTCATTAAATAGCGGTCGTATCTCACCTGAACGGAAGCCTTCAGGCTCGAAAGCGACACCTTAAATCGACCGTTGGGCAGCGATCGGAAGAATCTCGAGAACGTCCGGTAGGCAGCGTCGATGGTGAACCAACGCTCGCAGTATGAATCAAATAGCGCCTTCAAGCTGGTCGCTCCGATCGATTCAGATTCGTACAGGTCGACGCCCTCACGAAGGCGCGCGGCGGAAGCGAGGCATTCATAGCAATCCTTGTAGCGGTCGAACCACAGGGTGTGCTTGCGGGACTCCTTCATGCTTTCGGCATCCGTAACCGAGAGAGACCCAGTTTCCGAGCGGTTCGTCATGTCCGTCAAGATCCACTCGTCGAAATCGGGGAGAGTGTCCTCCTCGGCAAGCCGATTCATCGTCCGATCCTGGACGGGAACCATGGAGGTGAGCGCTTCGCGGGACGATGCCACGATGGAATCATAGTCGGGCCTCGTGCGGGTCCCCGAAGCCAAGTCGTCGAGGATGCGTATCGCGTCAGCGGTCAGCATGCTCGCGCCATCTGGCATGATGTTGGAGCAACGGGTTTGCAGCATGCGGAATGCAAGGTCGTCGAGGGTGGGGGTGGTGCCGTCTGGTGCAGCATAGCCGACTACGTCCGAGACCAGCGACCAGAAGGTTGGCAGCAAGCCAGTCGACAACAGGAGGGCGTATGTCGGCTCCTGCCCCCGCGCATGCTCCGAGGTCAGGCGGGTCACTGAGTCGCGAACGGCGTCGTTTCTCGCACTCGCTCGTGAGGAAACGCACGCAGCGACCATTGCAAGCTGTAATTCCTCCGGCGTTTCTTTGGGCAGTGCGGTTTCCGACAAACGCTTTTTGCGATCCTTCGAGTTGAAGAATTTGGAATACGCCATCACCGTGTTGGTGAGCTTGGGGTCGAGCCCGCATTCCGCCGCCCATACGCCTTCCATGCTGCAAACGAATGGTTTGGAGGCCATCTTGATATCGTAGAGAAAGTCGTCGTCTGGCCGGGGCGCGCCGCCGGCGCGGTACACGATGAAACGCGTGGTTTCGCCTCCACGCAAGATGCGCCGCTTCGCCGCAAGTTCAGCGCGAGTCGCATCGATGATGACGCCCCCATCGACGCAGATTTGCCCGACGACGTCCATATAATCGCCCGGCTCGTCCTCCCAGAAAACGGTTCCCCGACACAGGGCGACCTGCGCCGCAATCCTCTCTTCGATTTCTTTGATGTCGATATCCACGATCCCTACCTCATGATTACGTTGCCTGCGGCAACCTGCTTGGAAAGTTCGCCCCGAAGGGCAGCGATGTACAAATCGACATCCTCCTGCGATTCAATGGTCGGCTTACCGTAAGTACTGGCGTCAAGAGCCCTGAGCTGGACCGTCGGGCGCGAGCGCGGAGATTGCGGATCCTGGGGTTCTTCCGTCTCTGCGCCCGAGTCGCAACCGCCGCCGTTGTGGTGCTCAGCGGACGCAGGCGGCATAAGCAGGGTAACGATTTCACTGCCATACTGCTCCTTGAAGTTCGTCAGGAACGATTTGAGCCGGAAGACGAGCGATTCTCCGTCTATGGAGCGCGTCGTCTTCTCGAACAGATCCGCAAACTTAGCCTTCTGACATTCGGGGACGAATGTCAGGTCGTAGGACGATTCGAAGGACTTTTGGTAATCTTCAAGCTGCTTCTTCATGGATTTGCGGAGTGTTGACTTCGCATCGTCTATCTCCGCCTCCGCCTGGCGTATCACGCCAGCGGCGCGAGGAATTCCTGCAGATCGGTAGCATTCTGGATCTTCGACGACCTCCATCGCAGCATTGAGGATATCGCCATCGGAAAGCAGCGGTATGCCGAGCTCCTTTGCCTCCGACATGCCGCGATCCCTAAATTCTTTCACAGCGCGCCATTTTTCGGCCGCAGCCGATCCCTCCATGAATTGCCTCATGTCCGACAGTGCCTTCTTCGCATCGACGAGCGTCGACGACCTCTCGGGATATTGGATTGCCACCCATTTCCAGTCGCTGGCGATGTTCGAGTAGGCACCCTCGAGAGCGTCAAGAGCCTGGCCATAGGCAGCGACAAAGGGGTACTCGGAAGCGCGGTCTCGAGCCTGTCTGAATTTTGGTAGCTCGTTGTCCAAATAGAGTTTGAGCTCATTCGCGATACTCTTGGCGTCTTGGGTTGTAGGGTTCGTGCCAACGAGGTCTCGAAACGATTTGTTGATCTCCCCAAGCCGCTCGGCGCTCACATCGGTCATCTTCACCACGACGAGCTTGTCGAGGTCTGCACCACCCTTAAGGATGGTCGCCAGGGTCACACCCTCAACGAGAGAGCCCGATTTCCTTATCTCGATGCGCCTCTCGGCGTAAAGCATCGCGACCGCGTTGCGGATGGCGACCTCGGGCCAGCCGTATTCGTTTTTGGTGAAATGCGCGGTGAGGCTCGAGGAGCCGTCGCCGCCGACCGTGACCGAGGAGGCAGAGCTCCTCAGGCTGATCCAGTTGAAGACGGTCTCGACGTATTCTGCCTTCGCGGCGGCGAGTTCGGAATACGGTGCCATGCAGCTCTCGAAGACATCTTTGTCGCTAAAATTCTGCCGCATCTGTTGGAGACCGGTGTAACAGCGCTTGATAAGTAGTCTCATGGCGCTTGCAACGACGTCTCTCCCTGTTCCTCCAACCTCCTTCGTAACGTCGACCCCACCCGCGACGAACTGAGCGGAGGTTAGCAGCTTCTGCATGTCACCGCGGAGCTTGATCGAGAGTTTTTGGTTGGCCTGCCGCTTGTCGGAGATGATCGCCTGCCGAACCTCGGCGTCGCCCGACGCCGTGTTGACGTACTTCCTTGTTTTCGCAAAAAGGCTGACGTTGTTCATAAAGGAGTTCCCGTCATGAAGAATCACGGCAAGCGTTTTCGGGTTGCAGGCGACGACGTCGAAAAGTCCATCTCTGGAGACTTCTGTGACGATATCAAGGGATAAATCGTGCCTCGAGCGACCTTGCACCTCGCTATCAATTTTCAGATCATAAGGGAGCGAATAACTGAAAGAGCCGTTCTCGTACGTCGCCTTGGCGGCGCCGACAATACTCTTGAAGGTCTCGGTGATGTATTCGCGGACTTCGGACGCTCCGACCTCGACGTTCCTGATTTCCTTCTCTATATCTTTCTCTTCGTCGGTCAGATATTCGTAGGCATTGCTGTTCGCACTGCGTCTGATATAGAGTTGACGTTCGAGTTCGGCAAGTGAAGCCTTGATCTCCGCCTCGAGTGTCACGGTGTTCTCGTTGAGCGCTCCATAGAGAAGGACTCGCAGATTGCTCGGGGTCGCACGGAAGTCTTTGCAGTATTTCATAAGGAGAAGCACCTTGAGCATGCGGATGGCCATAGGGGTGTCAGAAAGGTTGTTCTCCGCGACGCTGATTGCGCCGTACACCTCACTCTTAAGGGAATTGCGCAGTCCTTCGAACATGGCGTCAAACGTCGCAAGGTTCTTGTCCTCAATCGAACCATTGGATCGATTGAGCTCCTCGCCGACCTCCTGAAAGACACCTAGCATCGAGCGTGCGCCCGTCGAATGGTGTTTACCTGTGAAGGCGTTGTAGTCGGACAGGCCGCGCATCGCAGTGATGAAGAGGTCAAACTGGTAAGGGATGAAGGGGTAGGTTTCGATGAAATCCTGCTCGTCCGCGTACACTTTGTATCGTTTCGACCCGTCGGCAAAGTCGAACAGCACGCGAAAGTCGGGCTCGTACTTGGCGTACAGGTTTCTCAGGTCATTGGCTGCTTCGCGCGTCTTGGCGAGAAGTCTCTGCTTAATAACGGTTTTCGCATCTTTTGAGGTGAGCTGCATTTTGATCTTGAAACGAGCCTGAATCTTCGAGAAGTCGTTCGCCGAGCGCTCGGTCATCTGCCCAACGATATCCTCCATATTCTCTTGACTGGTGACAATAACCCACGAAGATCCTCCGCACACGGCGTTGAGTTCTTCTGCGACCGACTGAAGATTGACCATGAGGTTGACGTTCTGGGCGATGAACTGGCCAACCTCGTCAACGAAGAAGTTCAGGCGAAAACCAGACTCGCGATTGTCGATATACTCTTTCACCCGCACGGCGAACGAGTGGATGTCAGGTTGGTATGTGTCTTTATAGTAGCCGACGACGTCCTTGGTTGTACCGGGCTCGTTGCCGCAGGCGGCATCGAAGGCGGCAGTGACCTTCACCCTGTATATCAAGGCTGATTTGCGCACGTCCTCCCAGGGCTTGCCGCAGTTATCCGCGATTTCCTGTTTGAACACATCGAGCTTTCCTTCTCGGCTTAGGTCGTATTCCATCTTCGCGATATGCTGCTGGTCGCCGTCAAAGTAGTCGCAGTGCCGGTTGAACACCTTGATGAAGGCGGCGAGCAGAGCCGCGGCCTCGGTACGCCCTTGGTTAGGTGCGATGGTGTCGATATTGAAGAGGATCGATTCGCTCGGGTGTTTCGCACGGGCGCACTCCATTGCGCCTCGCAGCGATGGATCGTCTTCCAGCTTGGGGAGGATGTAATCGACCGCTTCCGTCCCCTCGACTTCTTGATTCTGCAAGACAACCGCAAGAATTTTCAGAAGGTGTGATTTGCCGCTGCCGAAGAAGCCGGAGATCCAAGCGCCGTTACCCGTGGCGTCGGGATCGTTGTACTCGTCGAAGAAGCGATTGAGATGGCTGGCGAGCTCGGGAGTGATCACGTACTCATCGAGCTCGTTGGCGAGGTGGTCGGTGCTGGATGCCTTGACGACTGCGTCGATGGAACGATCGATTGGTTTGCTGTACATGTCCTTGAATAGCATGGTGGGTCCCTTCTAGAAGTCAAAGACGTTGGTCGCGCGGTAGTATCCACCATTCGCGGCGGAGGGGATGTCAAGGATGTCGAGAGATGTCGAGCCGTCAACCATCTGACGGTAAGAGCCCGGGAAAACCAAGACCACCGGCTTCTGTGCGTCCAGCTCGCCTAGCAGCGCGTGCGTGCGGATATAGGGAAACGTCTCGCCAACGCCGGTTATGAAGGCCAAGTCACATTGGGATTCTTCAATCGCCGTCTCGACCATGGGGACGATGACGTCCGACGCGCTCAAGGTGTCTTGCAGCATCATTATGAGCTCGTCGCGCGAGGCATCCGCCTCCGCCTCGCACAGGGGTTCCCACATTCCCTGCTCATCGAGGACGGACAGGACGATGTCGTACAGGTTCACGTTCACCGCGCGAACGCCGTGATTCGGAAGGTCCGCTGAAGTGATGGCATTGATCAGATCCCTCGCGAAGTCTTGCTGATTCGGCGGGTAAGGCAGCACATAGGTGGAATGCCTCATTGTGTAGCCTCTGCGCCCGAGAAGCGCATCGTCGGACAGTCTGTCGACTATGAATTGCCTCGCCTCGGACGAGCCGATGTGCTCAAATTTCTGCGTCATAATAATGCTCCTACCTTCGGGAATAGCAAAAGATCCTCGGGTGAATTTGCCCTAATCAACTCGGCGAACGCCTCACTGGGGTACAACGGCGTAATATTGAAACCAGCACCGATGAGCCTACAGTCGCGGAGCATGCCATAGATGCGAATCTCAATCTTCTTCTGTGAGCTTTCTGTCAATGCAGCAAGCTCGGGATGGTCGTACTCCTCGTCTTCAACAAACGCCCGGTACGTTTCCTTCGGAACATCTGGAATCATGTCGCGGTACCTGACCGATAGAACACCCGACGAGAAGGAGCGCAGGATTGGATACGTTCGGCAAAACGCCACCCATAGCATCGCCAACTGGTCGTCATCCACTGACGATACGAAGAATGCGGTCTCCTCGAGCGTCAGTGTCTTTAATCGCTTTATGACTTCGCCGCCGATTCGCTTCCTGTTCCCCTCTGAATTGAGACTGAGCAAGTCTTCGTCGACGATTCTGTGCCTTACTTCTCTCCAGTTCTGGCACTCAAGATAAGCGCGCGCCGCCTCAAGCGCTTCGGCGCGATACGTGCCTGCCCCAGTCAGAGATAGACAATATTTATTCTTATTCGATATCATCAAGCTTAAGCACCCTTCTTCGCGAGCTCCTCGATCATGCAAGTACGTACAAATGCGCTGAAGCTCATGCCTCGAAGAGCAGCCTCCTGCTTAGCAGCATCACGCAGCGTGTCGGGAATACGCAGCGTCACAGAAACTTGATCGCCATTCACAAGGTAGCTGCGGATCTCGGTTTCGTTCGGGTTGCTCTTGATGAGGTCCTTGTACGAATGCATCGACGCTCCAATCGCTCAAAATGCAATACAAATGCGTTTTTCGAATTATACGCTATCTGGGTTACGGCACGAAAGAAAGTACTAAATGGAGATATACCAAACCCCGAGGGAAACGACGAACTGCGTGCCGCCAAAAAGCGCATCCGCGAGCTTGAGGTGGAGAACTCCTTCTTAAAAAGCCGCGGCTTTCTTTGCGAAAGAGCAGGGGTAGCGCCCCACTATCGACTGATGTTTGCGGAGTGAGGTAATTACTTCATCACAGGGATGGAAATCAAGCATCCCGATAAATAACCTCACGATAATGTGTGGATTTACTCCCATTCTATCGTGCTCGGGGGTTTGCTGGTGATGTCGTAGGCTACGCGGT
>NZ_JAVWUP010000047.1:0-10381 GCF_036667095.1 Gordonibacter sp.
GAACAAATGTTTCACGTGAAACATTTGCCCCGCTGCAGATTTTCTGGAGCGAATTTCATGCTTGCATCTTTGTTCCATCTGTTATAGCATAAATATAACAAATCTGTTATCTGGAGTCAACGATAAAGGAGGAACTACCTATGAGGGACAACGAGGTGCAGCCGACAAGCCCGGTGCTCGCCGTCGAGGGTGTAGTGAAGACGTTTGGCTCGAAACGTGCGGTGAACGAGGTAAGCCTGGAAGTGATGCCGGGGGATATTTTCGGCTTCGTGGGGCACAACGGTGCCGGCAAGACGACGCTTATCCGCTCTATCGTAGGAGTGAGTAGCTATGATGCTGGCGATATACGCATTATGGGGCGCTCGGTGCGCACCGACCCTCTCTCTTGCAAGCGTGCCGTGGCCTACGTGCCCGACAATCCCGATATCTACGAGTTCCTCACCGGAATCCAGTATCTCAACTATATCGCGGACATTTTCGAGGTTTCGGCGGCCATGCGTCGCCAGCGCATCAGGGTGTATGCCGACCGCTTTGCGCTCACCGAAGCACTGGGCGACCTGGTGTCCTCGTACTCGCATGGTATGCGGCAGAAGTTGGCGCTGATCGGCGCATTGATGCACGAGCCGAAGCTGCTGGTGCTCGACGAGCCGTTCGTGGGATTGGACCCGGAAGCGTCGTTCAACATGAAGGAAATGCTGCGCGAGCTGGCCGAGCGCGGGTCAGCCGTGTTCTTCTCCAGCCATGTGCTCGAAGTGGTCGAGAAGCTGTGTAACAAAGTGGCCATCATCAAGCAGGGCGCGCTGCGCGCCTGCGGCCCTACTGCCGAGGTGGTGGGCGACGAAAGCCTGGAGGACGTGTTCCTGGACATGCTGGAACAGGATGCGAGGGCGGCAGAAGTCGGGCGGCCCGACGCGGCGACGACCGACGCGCGCTTGTCCAGGCAACCCGGTGAAGGGACGCCGGATGCCGGGCGGCCCGGCGCGGCGGCGCGACCTGCGCGCTCGTCTAAGCGCGTCGGTCGTGGACGGTAGGGGGTGGCGATGCGTTCGTTTATCCTGTTGTTGAAAATCCAACTGCTGGGCTTGTTCGGCATCAATAAGGCGCTGCACGCAGACCCAAAGAAAGCCAAGCGCTTGTTGGCGCTGGGTGCCCTTGCCGTCCTTGCCATCGTAGCGGTCGCCGTGGTGTACAGCGGTGGTGTGGCGGTGGGTTTGGTGTCGCTCGGCCTTGCCGAGGCGGTGCCGCTGGTGGCGGTGTTGGCGGGCTCGGTTATGGGTGCGGTCGCGGCGTTTCTCAAGGCGAACGGCGTGCTGTTCTCGTTCAAAGACTACGATTTGGTTCTCTCCCTGCCGGTGCCCCAGGTGAGCGTGATCATGTCGCGTATCGCATCGTTGTATGCCATGAGTGCGGGGTTCGGCTTGCTGGTGATGGTTCCCGCGTTTGTCGTCTATGCGGGTGCTGTGCCAGTCGGGGCGGTAGCGGTCATCGGTATGGTTACCGCTCTTTTGCTGGCACCCCTGTTGCCGCTATCTATAGCTATGGTGCTGGCGGCGCTTATCGCCGCAGTGTCGGCGCGCTTTAGACATGCGAACATTCTGGTGGTGCTTTTGTCGATGCTGACGGTCGTGGGTATAGTGGCGGGCTCGTTCGCGCTTTCCGGCCAGCAGGGAGATAGGGCTGCCTTGAGCGCGCTGGGTGCCCAGCTCTCCGAGCAGATTTCGTCGTTCTACCCGCCTGCAGCTTGGGCCACCTCCGCCATAGTGCAGGGCGACCTGCTTTCGCTTGCCACGTTTGCTGCGGTGTCCCTTGTTGCGGCGCTGGTGCTGATCGTGGTGCTGACGCGCGTGTTCGTGCCAGTGAACGAACTGCTGAAATCTACTCGTCCTCACCGCGTCTTCTCGTTCGATGCTGCCGACGGCGAGTGCACGGGTGCGGATGCTCGTGCTCGGTCGCCGTTCAAGGCGCTGCTGGTAAAAGAGGCGCGCATGCTGGTAGCTACCCCCATCTACTTCATGAATAGCTGCATAGGCTATGTGCTGGTGCTGGTGGCTGCGATAGCGGCGGTCGTCGCACGTGTGTTGGGTATGTTGGACCTAAGCGCCCTGCCGTCGGAATTGTCGCTGATGGTCGGCACTTTTCTTCCCTGGGCCGTCGCGTTCGGTATCGGTATCTCGTCGACTACGGCCCCGTCGGTTTCGCTCGAAGGGTCGGCCCGCTGGCTTATGCTCACGGCACCGGTTCCTGCGCGTACGGTGCTGGGCGCGAAAGCCGCATTGAACCTCCTGCTTGCGGTGCCGACCATTGTGGTGGGCGGCGTTTTGCTGGCAATCGCGTTTCCCTCCGATGCGGTTTCGGTGATCGCCCTGTTCGTGGTGCCGCTATCGCTTGCCTTGTTCGCTACGTTTGCAGGCCTCGCCCTTGATGCGCGGCATCCGCGCTACGACTGGACGACGGTGTACGAGCCGGTGAAGCGCGGGCTTCCCGTGTTCGGCGTTGTTATGGGCGGCATGGTTGTGGTGGCCTTGGGTATTGCGGCTACCGTAATGCTGGGCTTGGCGGCGTCGCTTGCCTATGCGGTGGTGGTTGGCGTTGCGTCGTTCGTGCTGTACGGCGGCACGCAGAGGAAAGGCTTGGCTGCATGAAGGCGATCGGTATCGTTCGGGTGCCGGCGAGGGCTGAGGGCGCGCATCGCAGAGCGAGGGGATGGGCGATCGGTGTATGATGTGGGTGAAGGAGGCACTATGATGATCATTCGCATAGACCAGAAGGCCGAAGAGCCGCTTTACCTGCAAATTCGCAGCCAGATTATCGCGGCCATAGCCACGGGCGAGTTAGAGCCCGGGCAGGCGCTGCCCTCGGTGCGCTCGCTTGCAGCCGATCTGGGTATCAACTTGCACACGGTGAACAAGGCCTATGCCGTTTTGCGCGACGAGGGCTATGTGCTTATGCGCGGGCGCTCGGGCGCCTCTATCGCCGACCCCTGCGAAGAGGACCGCGCCAATCGCACGCAAGCCGAGCTGGACAAGATGGAAGACGAGCTGTTCGCCTTGGCGCTGGGCCATCGTGCTCGCGGCGGATCGTGGGGGGAGTTCTTGGAGTGCTCGCAACGGCAGGCCGCACGCGCCTATGGTGCAGGCGAGCGTTGCGATGCCGATGGTGCGCCCGCTGCCTCGAAACACGCGGCACAGGGCGGTAGCGCCATCAAGCACGATGTGGCTACCTCGCCGGGCACTTTGCTGTAGGGAAGGAAAGCAAAACATGACCGAACAAGGAATGGACCCCACTGTCATGATGGCGCTCACGGCGCTCATCCTGCCCCTTGTGGGCTTCATGATGGCGGCAACGCCCTACCTCATGCGCCGCGGCGAGGTGTTCGCCGTTACGGTTCCCACGGCCGCTCAGCAAGATTCGTATCTCAAGGGCCTCAAGCGGCGCTATGCTGCGATCGTGGCGGCGGTGTCCCTTGTGCTCACGGCTGCGACGCTGGCGCTCGCCTTAGGCGGTGTGTATGCTGGCGTGATTGTCATGCTGGTGGTGGGCTCGTTTGCCATACTGGGCATCGGCTACGGCTTGATGCAGTTCTACCGTGCGAAAACGAAAGCCTACAAGCACAAGCAGGGGTGGGTTGCCGGGGCGCAGGAGTCGGTAGCAGTAGTGGACGACCGGCCTGTTCCCCAGGTCATTTCGTTGAAGTGGAACCTACTGTACCTGCCTATTATGGCGTTGACGCTGGCTATCGGGGTTTTGGGATATGCGCAGATGCCCGATCAGATTCCCCTACAGATGGGTTTCGACGGCAGCGTAAGCCGTTGGGCTGATAAAACACCGCTCATCCCTTTTATGCCGGTGTTGATCCAAGGATTTTTTGGGGTATGCCTGACATTCTCGCACTGGACTATCATGCGCTCGAAAAAATGGTCCGAACCCGGTGCTCCGGCCACGTCTGCCTTGGCTTACGGCATGTTCGCGCACGCTCAGAGCCTCTACCTGGTGGTGGGCGGATTGCTTATTGCGGGTGCTATGGCCACGATGCCGCTTACGTTTATCGGCATTATTTCTATGGGACAGGCGGCCGTCGGCATTATGGTGGCGGCTCTTGCTATGTGCATAGGGGCCATTGCGGTGAGCGTTGTGTACGGTCAGGCGGGTTCGCGTGTGTTTCTGCGTATGCAGGGTTCCGATACGCTGCTGGCCGACGACGACTCCCACTGGAAGTTCGGCATCTTCTACGTGAACCGTGACGACCCCAGCCTGTTTCTGCCCGAGCGCTTCGGCGTGGGCTGGACCACGAACTGGGCGCGCCCTGCTGTGTGGGCCCTCTTGGTTGCCGGCTTGGCGATAACCGCAGGATTCGTGGTGGCGGTGTTGGTGCTGTTCTGATGGCGTTGCAGGTGGCGTGAGGAAACCTGGCGAGGTGGAGGGACGCGGAAGCGATGGCGGCGGTTTTGCCAACCCTCGTTTTCATCAGGCACCCTGCGTTGCTTGCTTCGTTCGAAGGTGCATAGCTTGGCGAAACCGATCTTGAGAAAGGCCGGTTTCGCTGTGCAAGGAGTTCTATTCGCCCAGGGGAACGCTGCTGCTAAAAGTTCTGTTTGTGTATCTGGCTTGATTTCCGGTCAGGTGCAAGCCGCCTTCGCCTCAGCGAAGCGCCGTGAGGGCGCGCGCTTCGGCATCGCGGCCGGGGGCGGCGCAGGCGGTGGCAAAGGGCGCATTCTGGGGGTCGAGGCATTGTTCGAGAGGTACGCTTACGGGATGGAACAGCACTTCCACGCTGCCATCTGCCGGAGCCTTGCCGGCACGCGCGCGTGCGAAGGCGAGCTCGTCGAATGCGCGAACCAGTTGGGCATCGATCTCATCCATGCGCCCCGACAGCAAGACACCGCAGAACAGCGAGGTGGCGCAGCCTTTGGGCAGCTTGCCGCGGTTTTTCGCCCACAAGCGGGAGAGCAGCGCGCCTTTTGCGAGGTTGACAAGGGAGAGGCGCCGCAACGCCTGGCCGGAAGCGAGGTGGGGTCGCAGCGGCTCCACCGGGGTGCGCACGTATTCCACGGTGCAGCCGCAGGTGCGTGCCGCCGAGAGCAGCGCGTCGAACACCAGCGGGATGGCGTGCGTGTGCTGGTGGCTATCCAGGCGCAACGCGCCCTGTGCCGCAGGGAAAGCGGCCAGATAGCGCTTCAGCTGTGCCGTCAGCTCGCATTCCGTTTGGCGGCGCAACTCGTCGCGTTGCGCGCTGCGCGACTGCGCGAGCAGTGCCACGAAGTCGTTGCGGAAGGTGCCGCGTTCGTTTACGAGTAAGGGCACGCAGGTGGCCTCAGCGCACGGGCGGCCTTCGACCAGGTTCGCGTGCAGCCCCATCAGAAGCGAGCCGCTTGCAATGTGCGGCGCGGCGAGCGCGGCGGCTTCGGCGAGCGCAGGGCTGTTCGCAAAAACGCTCACACTGGAAAGGCACCCCGATCCTCCGCACGCATCGCTGAGCGCAAGGATGGCACGTGCTTGGTCTAGGGTTATGCCGTAGTCGTCGGCGTGAAATCGAACGGTCATCGCATACTTCGCAGTGCGGTGCCGACCGGCTTGCGAGAGCGTTGCCCAGCACGTCTCGCAAGGAGCCAGAACAACGTTGAGCGCCTATCCACACGTCTAGCGCGTATGCTGGCACGCGCACTAGACGTACTGCCTGTAGGCAGCACGCATGCCCTGTGAGGTAACTCTAGGTATTTTACGTAAGTTGCTTGCATGGTGTAGCACAATGATAAACTAGCGGACGCATGTGAGTATACGGAGAGGCCCGAAAACCAACATGAACTTCTCATTGATCGTTCCCAGCTATAACGAGGCGCGTAACTTGCCGACGTTCATTGCGGCTGCTACCGCATGCCTAGATGGCGAAGATCTGGACTATGAGTTAGTTTTCGTCGATGACGGAAGTTCGGACGATACGTCTGAGGTGCTCAAGCGCGAGATTGAGTCGTATCGGGCCGCCGGTTCGGGCCGTGCGGCGTTCGTGGTGGTAGAGCTTGCCCGTAACTTTGGGAAAGAAGCCGCGCTGCATGCCGGGCTCGAGCGCGCTACGGGCGATTGCATCGGCTTCATCGACGCGGACATGCAGCAAGACCCGCAGGTCGCCTTGAAGATGCTGCGCTTCCTCGACGACAACCCCGAAATCGATTGCGTTGCCGCCGTCCAGGAGTCGCGCAAGGAAAGCCTGCCTTTGCGCGCCTGCAAGAAGCTGTTCTATCGCGTGTTCAATGGCATGAGCGACACGCGTATCATCGCCGATGTGAGCGACTTCCGCGTGTTCCGCCGCCCCGTGGCAGAGGCGCTGCTTTCCTTGCGCGAGCAGTTCCGTTTCTCGAAAGGCTTGTTCGCCTGGGTGGGGTTCAGCACGCACGTTATGCCATACCAGGTGCACGAGCGCCTGTCAGGGAAAAGCAAATGGACGGTGCGCAAGTTGGTGTCCTATGGCTGGAACGGCGTGTTGGCGTTTTCTACGTGGCCGCTCAAGCTGGTTATGTATACCGGCGTGATACTGGCTTTGATCACCTTGTTCTTTTTCGGCTGGGACTTGTTCGAGAAGATGGCGTACAACTACGATATTTCCACCACGCAGCTGCTGGTGTATGTGGTGCTGCTGATGGGCGGCATCCAGATGTTTGTGCTGGGCATTCTGGGCGAGTACATGGCGCGCGCTTACATCGAGGCGAAAAACCGTCCCGTGTGTATCGTGCGCAATGAATACGCGTTTGCTGCTGCGGCGAATCAGGTGCCCTCCAAGGTGCGAGCGAGCGCTTCTACGGCTTCCGAGACGGAAGCGCTGTCGGATGATGCGGGGACCGGAGCTCGGTGCGCGTGAACGAAATTGAGCGCGTGAGCGGGGTTTGCGCGGGCGGGAGCGAGCGCAAGGGACAGGCGTGCACGATGGCGAAGTGCGAGGACTCCGCGCGCAGGGATGCGGGCGAGGAATCGGGCGGGAGTGAGCGCAAGGGGCAGGCACTGGTCTTGTCCTCACGGGCATTTCATCTGATCCTGCTTGCTGTCGGCACGGCGTTTCTGCTGGCGGGTGCGTTCCATGGCAATGTATGGTTCGACGAGTCGTATTCCGTGGGGATTGCGAACCACTCGTTCGCGGAGATATGGCGTATCGGCTCGGGTGACGTGCATCCGGTGCTGTTCTACTGGGCGCTTCACGTGCTGAACCTGGTGTTCGGGCAGAACGTACTGGTGTACCGTCTGTTTGCGCTGGCTGGGGCGGTGTCGTTGGCCGCATTGGGCTATACGCACCTGCGACGTGATTTCGGCTGGCGCGTTGGCGTGCTGTTCTCGTTCCTCGCGTTGTTCACCCCTTACGTAGCTACGATGTCGGTCGAAATACGCATGTACTCATGGGCTACGTTTACCGTGATGCTGTGCGCGATTTACGCATGGCGCATTTTCGGCGCGCAGCGTGCGGGCCGAGTAGCGCCGTTGCATTGCTGGCTTGTGTTCTTTGCGGCCAGCCTGGCCAGCGCCTACTTGCATTACTATGGCGTACTGGCGGCGTTCTCGGTGAACGCCTTACTGTTGGCTTACCTGCTGGTTGATGCGCTGCGGAAGCGCGGCGGGGCTGCGGTAGCGGGCGGCTTGGACGGTGCGCGCGCAACAAGAGGCCCCGGGCGTTGGCGCGCGGTGGGCGTGTTCTTTGCGGGTGCCGCCGTGCAGGTGGCACTGTACGCACCTTGGCTTTTGGTGCTGGTGGGTCAGATGGGCGTGGTGTCGGAAACATACTGGGCAAAAATCGTGTTCCCGACGACCTATATCGAGTTGGCCATGTACCCGGTCATGACGAGCCACGTGTCGTTCGCCTCGCGGGGAGCATATGGGGCGGCATGGCAGATGGCGCTCGAGGTGCTTTGGGCGGCGATGCTGCTTTGGGCGGTGGCGCTCGTGCTGTACGGGGGCTGGCGGGTTGTGGGGTATTTACGGCAGCGGGGGTCGCGGCGCAGTGCGACTTCGGTGAATTCTCGGACTCGCTTCGGGCGAAGGCTCGCCTCCGACAAGGTGCTTCCCGTACTTTGCGCGCTGGGCGTGTACGTAGGGGCAAGTGCCATCGCGTTCGTTCTGTCGGACGTCATGGGCTCGAACATCCTGTACTACCGCTATTTGTTCGTGAGCATCGGCCCTTTGCTGTTGGCGGTATCGCTGCTGCTAGCGCAGATTCGCAGCCGTATGCTGGTTGGCGGGGCGTGTGCGCTTATGTTGGCGGTCTCGCTGCTGAATCAGGTGCTGCTGGTGCGCGACAACTACGCCCCTGAGAATCGCGTACCCCTTGAGCGCCTCGCCGAAAGGGCTCCCGAGGTCGACTTGATCGTGTCGTCCGACATAGGCATCCAGGGTGTCATGGCGGTGACCTATCCCGCTATTCCCCAGGTGTATATGGACTGGCAGAAAGGCAACTGGGGTTTGGCTTACGAGTCATATGCCCCCACGCTGACCAGCAAAAAGTCATGGGAACTCATCCTGGATGATTTCCATGGCCGCTTTATCGTGCTCGGCCAGGCGCAAAACGCCGACGAGCCGCGCGACGTGGCCGATTTGCGGCAAAAGCCCGGCATAACGATGATTGACTCCCAGACGTACTACCGCCCCTACGAGCGCACCTACTTCACCATCGCGGTGATGGAGAAGGCGTAGGATGCCTGCTCGCACCTGCGGGGTGCGCCCTTTTCACCTTGTCTGGTTTGCTATGATGGTTCGCGACTGAAGAAGCGAAGGGCGGAACGACATGGCATTTATGATCGGGTGCGAGAAGGTACGGGTCGATTTTCCCACCAAGACGGTGTTCGACAGTGTGTCCCTGGGCGTGGAGGAGGGGGACCGCATCGGCATCGTGGGCCGCAACGGCGATGGGAAGTCAACGCTGTTGGCGCTGATCGCGGGCATGCTAGAGCCTGACGACGGGCGCGTGCTGCGCAACGGCACCGTGCGCGTGGGCGTGTTGGGACAAGCCGATGCCCTGTCCGACGACGACACGGTACAGCGCGCTATCGTGGGCGATTTGCCCGAATACGTGTGGGCGAGCGATCCTCGCATCCGCGACATCATTGCGGGGCTGGCTGCCGACATTCCCTGGGACGCGCAGGTGGGCACGCTGTCGGGCGGGCAGCGTCGTCGGGTGGATCTCGTGCGCCTGCTCATAGGCGATTGGGACGTGCTCGCTCTCGACGAGCCCACGAACCATCTGGATGTGCGTGCCATCACCTGGTTGGCCGGACACGTGAAAACCCGCTGGAAGCAGGGCGCGGGCGCACTGCTGGTGGTCACGCACGACCGCTGGTTCCTCGATGAGGTGTGTGGTCGCATGTGGGAAGTGCACGACCGTCTGGTCGAGCCGTTCGAAGGCGGGTTCTCGGCCTACATCATGCAGCGCGTCGAGCGCGACCGGCTGCTGAACCTGGCGGAACAGAAGCGCCAAAACGACCTGCGCCGCGAGTTGGCGTGGCTCTCGCGCGGAGCGCGGGCGCGCGCGACGAAGCCGAAATTCCACGTGGCAGCCGCCCAAGCGCTCATTGCCGATGTGCCGCCGCTGCGAAACGAGCAAGAGCTCAAACGCATGGCTATGGCGCGCCTGGGCAAGCAGGTGGTTGATCTGGAGCACGCCACCGTGCGTTTCGGCGAGCGCGTCGTGCTCGACGACGTGGACTGGCTTATCGGGCCGGGCGACCGCTATGGCATCGTCGGCGAGAACGGTGCCGGTAAGACGACGCTGTTACGCGTGCTGCAAGGCTTGCAACCGCTGGACTCCGGTCTGGTGAAAATCGGCAAGACGGTGCGCTTTGCCGTGCTGTCCCAGCACTTGGACGACCTGTCCAATTTGGGCGATGATCGCGTGCGCCAGGTGGTCGGCCGCTACAGCCGCCGCACCATGCTCGACGGCAAGGATATGACGCCGGGCCAGCTGCTGGAGAAGCTGGGGTTCACGAACGCGGATATGAACGAGCCGGTCAAAGATCTGTCGGGCGGGCAGAAGCGCCGATTGGCTTTGATGCTTATTTTGCTGGACGAGCCCAACGTGCTGGTGTTAGACGAGCCGGGCAACGATCTGGACACCGACATGCTGGCTATGGTGGAAGACCTGTTGGACAGCTGGCCGGGCACGTTGCTGCTGGTCACGCACGACCGCTACCTCATGGAGCGGGTGACCGACCACCAGTACGCGCTTATGGACGGCAAGCTGCGGCATCTGCCGGGAGGCGTGGACGAATACCTGAAGTTGACGGACGAGCGAAATCGGTCAACCTGTTCCGGTGGAGGGGTGGGGGGGGGGCGCCCGCGCCCACCCCCCCCCCCCCCCCGCCGGCGCCCCGGGGGGGGGGGGGGCCCCCCCCCCCCCCCCCCCCCCGCCGGC
>NZ_JAVWUP010000047.1:10391-16705 GCF_036667095.1 Gordonibacter sp.
GAAGTTGACGAACGAGCGAAATCGGTCAACCTGTTCCGGTGGAGGGGCGGGCGCCGCCCAGTCGCTCAAACAGTCCTCGCTGCGCTGCGGAACTCGCTTGGTGGGCGGTGCCCACCCCTCCACCTCGATGGCTGATGCCGATTCTGCTCGTCCGCAGCTTACCGGTGGTGAGATAAGGACGTTGCGCAAGCTCATGCAGTCCAATGAGCGCAAGATGGAGACGCTTCGGGGGAAGGTGGAGGATGCTCGCGCGCTCATGGTCGCCGCCGACCCGACCGACTTCGGTGCACTCGGCGATTTTCAGGCGCAGATCAACGACCTGCAGGGCCAAGTAGACGTCCTTGAAGAAGAATGGCTCGAAGCCGCGGAGACGCTGGGGGAGTAACGGGCGTGCGACGGCCTCTACGTGGCTACCCGCAGGCTTCGGCTGGCTTCTGCCAACAAGGCGCTCACCATAGTGGCAAGGCTCTCTCGGTAGGCTGGTCGGCCCAAGGTTCGCTCAAGTGCTTGTCGAGGGAGGAATCGCTCCATTTGAAGACGGAAGGCGGAGGTAGATAAGGTTGTCGGCGAAGCTCATCGGTGATCCCTTCTTCAGTCTGGTTGCCATGATATCCGATGCCTACTTTCATGCGGTTGGCGCGCTGCGGGCGGGGTGTTTCTTCGAGTGCCTCTATTCTGCCCGCGCACTGGCGCACGTTCTACCAATTTGGGCGTGCGTTTCGGTATATTTCGCGCACGCTTAAGTTGCGGAAGCCATGAACTGCGGTTTTAGATAGTGGTGGCTTTCTTTCGAGTTTGCGTAGGGTTGCTTCTTTGAAAGAGAGTGCCTTTCAGAATTTGCTACAGGCTGAAAGGCCGAGCCTGCAATTCGCTTTTAGCAAGAGCGTGCAGAAGACGTGGCATCGTTGCCTGTTCTATCAAAAGGTGCTAAGATGTATTACAGGTAATACGTCTAAGGAGCATGGCATGGAATCGATCTTAACCGTAAGGCTCGACGGAACGGTGAAAGAGCAGGCAACAGACGTGATGCGCCGGTATGGCTATACGCCCTCTTCGGCAGTACGTCGGCTGTTCGACTATACGGTCAAACACGATGAGCTTCCGTTCGACAAGCAGGAGAAGCCGAGCAAGGGCGAGATCAAGCGCCGAATTGCGGCATTCGATGCTTGTCACACCAAACGTCCAATGGGTATGACCGATGAGGAAATTCGAGCTGCCCGGTTGGAGGACCGCTATGGACTTGGTTCTCGATAACAACATTGTTCTGGATCATATCGACCGGCGCGAGCCTTTTTACGCGCTGTCTCGCAAGGTTTGCCTGCTTGGCGTGGCGGAGGAGGCGAACACTTACATCAGCGTGAATATGCTTACGGACATCTACTATCTCTTGCGTAAGGATTACGGGAGTCAGGTTGCGCAGGATATGATCGAGAACAACCTTTCGTTTTTGCAGCTGGTAGGCATTACGCCAGAAGACGCGCGCAAGGCGTTGGCGGCGCGTTGGGGAGACTTCGAGGACTGTCTGGTGGCTCGGTGTGCCGAGAAGATCAAAGCAGACTACATCGTTACGCGCAACGTGAACGATTTCGCCGAGTCGTCGGTCGAGGCGGTTACTCCCGAGGAGCTGTTCGCTCGGCTGGAACGGAAGGGTTTGGTATACGAGGAGGTTGATTGGTAGCAGCGCCTCTTAACTTCGGGTGGGCGGAAGCATTCTCGTGCGCTGCGGAGGCGGTGATCTGCTGCATGGGCGCTTTTGCTTGCCCCTTGTTCGGGCGGCATCCGCATGCTTGCAGGCGAATCCGGCGTGGAAAGGTAACCGTTTCCTCAAATTACTGCAAAGTCTTTGCGTAGGTCCGATGTCTGCGCTGTTTGCAACGTACAATGGCTGCAAACAGACGCATGAAGGAGGAGTTAGCATGATCAAGCTTATTGCCAGCGACATGGACGGGACGTTTCTCGACGAAAACCAATGCGTGCCCGAGGGCGCTTACGATCTGATTCGGCGGTTGCGGGAGGCGGGCATTGCTTTCGTCGCCTCGTCGGGACGGCGCTACGATACGCTGCACGAGTTGTTCGAGCCGGTGGTGGAGCATATGGACTTCGTTGCTTCGAATGGCGCCCAGGTTGTCGTCGGTGGGAAGCTTGTCGACTGCGAGGTGTTCTCGCATGCGGCGGTACGCAGGCTCGCACGTACCGCAGATCTGTTCGACACCCTACACCTGGCGCTGTTCGACCGTTCGCGTAGCTACCTGCTTGATGACGAAGAGCGCTTCGAGCGCGAGATGGACAAGAACCTGCCGAATCCGGAGCGCGTGTTCGAGGTGCCCACGCCTGAGGTGAACATCCTGAAAGCCTCGGTGTACTGCGACGAGGGCGTCATGGACATGGCATACGCGCTGACACGCGAACTGGGCGACGACTTCGTGTTCGCACCGTCCGGCCGCCAATGGATCGACGTCATGCAGCGCGGCGTAAGCAAGGCCACGGGTATCGAGCAGATCATGGAAGCCCATGGCGTGCAGGCTTCTGAGCTTATGGCGTTCGGCGACTCGATGAACGACTACGAGATACTGCGCATGGCCGGCGTCAGCTGCGCCATGGGCAACGCCCGCTCGGCTATCAAGCAAATAGCCACGAAGATCATTGCCACCAACGCTGAGCACGGCGTGCAGCGCGAATTGGAGAAGCTGCTAAGCTGAGTACGGAAAACGCCTTTTTGAGGTACGTAAGCGGGTCCACGCGAATGGCCCCGCAAGATAAGGCAGTGCACTAAAAGCATAAACGTGATGGTGCCATAGGATACAAGTACGAATTTTCCCAGGTTAAGCATAGTAAAACAGTCGCTAAAGGACACGACGTGAGCGATGCGTGTCAATTCGCCACAAGGAGCGAACCCCAGCACCATCGCCAATACGGCAAAGTTATTATGTGTCAGGGCAATAGTGGGGTACGTTTGCAGACGCATTTTGTCTCCCACTTGTTGCATGACGCGGAGGCGAGGCCGCAAAGGGGTCTCGATGCTGGGGGGAATGGTTCTTTTACAGGTTGGCATCCATGTTAAACGACAAGCGAGAGTCCTCCGCTGCTGCTACGATGACGTCTTGTATCACCGTGTGAAGGTCGGCCAGCATCTCATCCATGAACACATGATTCGCTGTTGTGAGTGCCGCACACAACTCGTTGCCGCTAAGGGACTCTGTGCGACAGTCGGTGGCTGCAACGAAGGTATGTGCCTTCTGCCGGCAGGCGGTGAGGTAGTCGCTTACAGTGCGGGCAACTAACGCGTAGCGGCTTTCTGTTAGCATTCCTAGTGTGCGTAGCAGCCAGTATGCACTTTCGGAACTGGGGCGTGTGGCTGAATGCTCCCAAGCAGGGTGCACCTGCGTGGCGGCTGCGAAGAACGGCACAAACGGCGAGAAGGCTGTGGTGGCAAACGATACCCAGTGAATGCCTGCGCGCTCGGGTGGCATGTCGGGCCGAATTTGCAACACATGACCCTCTTGCGTGCGAGAAAGAGAAATAGCTCGGTAGAGCGCACGGGTGTGCTCGTCTCCCTCGGAACCTAATGGATCGAAAGCGGTTCCTTCGAAGTGTGAACTCAGCAGACATGCGACATCATCAACTCCCAGCAGTCGATCGGCTTGGCGGATGAAGGGTAGGTCCAGGTCTTCGGGCTTTTGCTCGGCGTCAGGCGTGAAGAGGTGTTGTGCGTACCACACGCGCGGTGTGTTATAGTGCGCGTCTTGCTGCGTATAGGTGCCGAAAATACGGCGGAAGTCAAACGTAGGGGGTTGAGGATTCAAGCGATGCTGTTCTACGAATTCGCGAATTCCCTCCGAGGTCCTGAAATCATCTGAGGCGAAGTCAACTTTCTGGATGGAAATGCGGTTCGAGCACACTGCATAGGCATCGTCGGGAATGCGCTGCGCAACCCAGTGGTGTCCTGTAGCCAGTTCTAGGTACCACACTTCGTTTACATCGGCTAGCAAGATACTGTTGCTTTCGGCTGATCCGTGTGCGGCTACGATGCTGGCAATGCGTTCGACACCCTCACGGGCAGTGGAGATAAAGGGCAGCACCACGGTGAGCAAAGCGTCTTCAGCAAGCCCGTCTTCGACAAGCGGGTCGTGGGCGAGCACGCGTTCGTTGGCGTACGTGCTTTCCGTGGCGCTCATGGCCACGCCGGCGGTGTTGATACCCGCCTCTTCGTAGAGCCCTTCGCTCGTATCCACTTCCGGGGTTGCCGTGTAGCGCAGGCCCTTCCCGTTGAGTTCCAAAGAAAAGCCATTGTTGGCAGAGGTGAAAGCCTCTTTGTGCCAAGTGTGCTCTGGTACCACCGTGAAGAGCTTAGGCATACATGCCTGCGTGTTGTCTTCGGTTCGGGCGATAAGTGTTGAGCCATCAAGCGATGCTTTTTTCCCTACAAGGACAGACGTGCATGCGCAGTGTGTGGATCGAGTCATGGAAGCTCCTCTCGCTGATGGATGCTTTGCCTTATCATAGCACCGGTTAGCTCATGCTTGCGTTGGTACTAGCGCTTGTTGAACGGCTGAAGGGTTGCCACTATGCCGCCTTCTGTTATCAGCTTCGGTTCGCCTTCGATTAGCGGCTTGAAATATGCCACTGCTTCTGGGGTAATGCCCTGGTAGTTGGGCAAAATCCATTCAGCGGGGAACTGTTTTACATAATTGGCAAAGTCGCTTGCAGGTCCGGCGAAGAACTTCGCGTTATAAGGTCTGCGAGTGTCTTCGCGGCGAATGCCCACCACGTGTCCGGTAAACGCAGGGTTTGCACTGCGCATATGCGCGCTCATACCCAGCTCATAGGCTTCGGTTACATCAACGAGGCTTTGGGCGAAGTTGCTCGAGCGTGCAGCACGCGAGAGATCCTGCACCACGCCGCGCGGCACGATGCCTGCATCTACAATCATCTGTTTTAGGGTAAGCGCCGCGCCTCCCAACACAGCGTGGGCGAAGCCGTCATGAGACGAGTCTCCGGCGGACAGGTATGAACCGTCGGCGAAGTGGGCACCTTCGGATACGACGATATAGCACTCGTTCTTTTCGTCAAACTTTTTCTTCACTTCCGAGAGGAAGGCTTCTTTATTGAAGTCTACTTCAGGTAGCACTAACAAATCGACGTTACCTGACACGCAGCAGCTGGCTGCCAACCATCCTGCGTCGCGGCCCATGGTTTCCAGCACAAACACCTCAGGGCGCGTGTAAGCAGCGTAGTCGAGATAGGTTGCGTGGGTGATGGCGCAGGCCACCTTGGCGGCGCTCGGGAAGCCGGGGCAGTGGTCTACCGGCACGAGATCGTTATCTACCGTTTTAGGAATGCCGATGAAGCGCTTGCTTGCCCCGTGTGTCTGCGCCCACTCAGAGAGTGCATCTACGGTGTCCATTGAGTCGTTGCCGCCGATGTAAAACAGGGTGTCGATGTCGTTGGTGTCCATTACTTCAACCAGACGTTGGTAGTCCGCGTTGTTTCCGCGCTTGAGTTTGTAGCGGCAGGTACCCAACGCCGACGAGGGGGTTTGCTTCAAGAGGTCGATGTCGTGGCCGGTGAGGTCGGTGAGATCGTATAACCTGTTTTTAAGCACGCCCTCTATACCGTGGATGCCGCCGAGTACGCGGTCGTATACGGGGTTGAGCTGGTTTGCGCGGATCACGCCGGCCAAGCTTGCGTTGATAACGGCGGTGGGGCCACCGGATTGCGCGACGAGGCAATTGCCCATGGTGAATACTCCTGTTCTACAGCCTGCAGTGGTGCGCATTGTAAATGTCAAGCAGAATTTCCCTTAGGGGGTAAGCACTTTTCCCTGCTCCTAGTAAGCACTTTTCCTTTGGGCTGCCGACGCAACGCCTGCAATAGCCCAAGATCGCGCGAGGGGCGTCTCTCGGACTGGCGGGAGTTGCTGCGATGATGCCTTTTTATTATGAGGCCCCAAGCGGTCTTCATGAAACTTTTCCTCGCACTTTCCATGCGGTAAGAAAAAGGCAATCGGAAGGGTCTTGCTGCGGGCAGGCGCCATATTTTTAATATCTAAATGTTTTACGTGAGACAGTTGTTGTTGCTATAAAAGAGCTTGTGTCGCGGAGGGAAGGTGTGCGATACGATACCTTGGTATACGTCTGAGCGCGAGTAAACGTGCGCAGACGTGTGCTTTGACCTATACTTGCTCAAAGCGAGTTTATTGAAGGTGGCAGCTTACAGGACCTCTCTATTGAAAACACAGGTTGGAGCAAGTACGTGACAAAAGATTTTAGCAACTCAAAAAAACTTGGATTTATGCGCGTTTTGCAAATTCTCTT
>NZ_JAVWUP010000048.1:0-16689 GCF_036667095.1 Gordonibacter sp.
GAATCAAGCAGCAATCCAGCAAGATTCGAACGGCAATCCAGCAAGAATCAAGCAGTATACAATACTCATAAAATACCAGTTCAGAATACAAATAGTGCCCTTCCTTCCTTGCGTTAAACATGATAGGCTGCGCTCTATGAGCATTCTGCTGTCCAACATATCGGCTATGGAATTCTGGCGTTATGCAGCCCATGCTCGGCGCATGCCTCCCGCTTCAGCTTGGCGTGTTTTGAACAAGCCTCTCGGCCGACCGAGCTACGGGGAAGTGGCATCGTTGGCTGAGGGAGGCTTTCCGTTCCTTTCAAAGCCGGTTCATCTGCTTGTCGAAAGCAAGATAGCGCGCTGCCGGTGCTGTGGAGTGCGATGCCACGTGGCTCCAAGTGACTTCTTCTGGCGCCACGTGGTCCGTCTTGCCAAGGGTATCTACGTTGTCCCGCCAGCTACCTGCTTCTTTGAATTGTCGTCGGCGCTTCCGCTCCCGAATGCGGTAGAGACGGGTTTCGAGCTTTGCGGGCAATACGCATGTGCAATAGGGGGGTTCGACAAGCTCGCCAAGCGACCTCCTTTAGCCGATGTCGACGATCTTAGGCGGGCTTTTGAGCGCTTGGGAAGCACACGGGGAGTTGGGGCTGCGCGTCAGGCCGCACGATTCGTCCGGAATGGCTCACGATCCCCTATGGAGACTGTGACGGTCGTGCTCTTGTGTTTGCCGGTGAAGCTCGGCGGGTATGGGCTTCCCTTTCCCCTCATGAACGCCGCGGTAACCATATCGGCGAAGGACCGCGCGTTCGTGAAGAAAAGCTACTATGAATGCGATTTGTATTGGCCGGAAGCAAAATTCGCTATCGAATATGACTCCAACCTGCATCACACCGGGGCAACGCGCATTGCCGAGGATGCCAGCCGGCGCACTGATTTGGCCTACCTGGGAATCGAGGTTGCAACGCTCACTCAGCAGCAGGTCTGTGATCTGCGCGAGATGGATAGGGTCGCCCGGTTGCTGGCGAAGCGGTTGGGGAGGCGTTTGCGCATGGAACGGCTCAATCCATCGGGTGTCCAGGATAGTTTGCGCAACCTTCTTCTGGATACTCGATCTACTAATATAACTAAAAGAATCATGGACAAAAATGGGGCTGAGGGCTGTGGAAATGATGATCTGAGGGGTGAATTCGATCTGCCACCAGCCAAATGACCAGGTCGAAATATTTTGCGGAGGCATTCGAGTCGCATTGTGATGCCCCGAGGCCGTATTTTGTCCAGGCGGACTCGGGCGGATGCAGGTGGACGCAGGTAAATGCAGGTGGATGCAGGTAAATGCAGGTGGATGCAGGTGGATGCAGGTGGACGCAGGTTGATTCGGGTGGATGCAGGCGGATCTAGGCGGATGCAGGTGGATTCGGGCGGGTGAGATGGGCGCGGCGCGCAGGTCGCAGGTCGCGCAGGTCGCAGGTCGCAAGTCGCGCGACGCAAGTCGCAAGTCGCAAGTCGCGCGACGCAGGTCGCGAGATGGGCGGGTCGTACGGCGCAGGTAGAATGTGCAGTGCCTGCGCAAGTCCGCGTTGCTTACCTAACCGGCGGAGACCTGTGCTGCTTGAGTCTAAGAAGTCCGATCTGGCGTAAAAGCTGCTGGCGGGACTGGCGGGTGCGGACGTGAAGGTCAGGCCTTTCCCTTCATTCCCGCCACTACCGCCAAGCACGCCAATGCCAGCGCGGCGAAAGCCGCCAACCCAGGCGCGTTTGTGCCAAAGGCGGCCATGCTGGCCGACAGCACGAGTGGTGGGAAGAACCCGCCGAGGCCGCCCCACAGGGACACGAGGCCATTTACGGGCCCTGCTTGGTCCATGAAGTAGGTGGGAACCAGCTTGAACACCGCGCCGTTTCCGATGCCACAGGCGACGCTGATCAGGTAGATGCCGGCCAGATACACCGGCAGTCCTGGTGCAACGGCCAGCACGACAGCTCCGGCAGCGAGTGCCGCGAACACGATCGCCAGCAGCCTGAAGCAATCGTGCCGGTCGGCCAGCCAACCGCCCAGAACGCGCACGGTTGCCGCAATGATAATGAATGCGCTGGTCAAAGCACCTGCCGTCACATTGTCAAGGGTATAGTGCGACGTAAGGAAGTTCGGCAGGTACACCGTCAGCGCCACGAAAGCGCCGAAGGTGACGAAGTAGAACAGCGACAGGCTCCAAAGCCGTGCATCGCGCCATACGGCTTTTACCTGTGCGACGATAGGTGTTTTTACTCGCGGCTCGCCACGATCGCCCAGCACCAGGTTCACGACGATGGCTGCGGCCAGCAGCACCAAGTAGAGTTTTACGGCTCCTCGCCAGCCTACCGCTATCGCAGCTAACGGGGCTAGCCAGGTGGTCAACGCTGTTCCCATGTTGCCAAACCCGTATACGCCGTTCACAAAGCCGTGTCGTTCGCGCGGGTAGTATTTCGGCAGTGACGTGACGCCGACGGAGAACACGGCTCCCCCGAACCCTAGGAACACGCCGCCGACTAAAAGTGCTTCGTAGGTGGTCGCCTCGCTGATGAACCAGACGGGAGCGAGCAGGCATGCGAAGCTGGCCAGAAACACCGTGCGTGCTCCCAGTAAGTTCGTCAAGTATCCCAGCGGTACGCGCAGCACCGAGCCCAACACCACCGGGATGGCGGTGACCAGAGCGAGCTGTTCGGTCGGTATGGCGATGTCCTGCTTGATAAACGGCAACAGCGACGACAGGATGACCCATACCATGAAGCCGACGATAAGGTCGCCTGTTTGCAACGGCAGTTGGATTTCCCTTTTCATGCAAGTCCCCCTGACTGGCTTTGGCGCTGCTCTTTTGGCTAGGTGCCAGCAGCGGGCAGATAAAGCAGAGCGATCAACTTACATTTTAGCAGGCTCCGCACTGCGGGAAAATCGGGGTTGTCCCGCGTAAAACTGCACCGTCTTGGACGGGGGTGGCATGCGATGCTGAAACGGCACGACTTTACGCAGTTTTTACCCAACGGCCTATCTATCGACGTAAAAAGCACCTCACCGTCACTTTTGCACGTAAGATTTACGTTAAACTGGATTATTGTTGCGCCTTTTTACTGTTCTGTCGAAGGGGAAGCTGTGACCATAGAGTGGGCCTCGTTTATTACCGAGCTCGCCTCGAATCCTATGCTGGTAGCAGTGACCCTGCTCAATGTCGGCGTTATCGTCGTCAATGGAGCCACCGACGCCCCTAACGCTATTGCCACCGTAGTCTCGACGCGCGCCATGAAGCCTAAGTGGGCTATTCTTATGGCCGCTGTCTGCAACTTTCTAGGATTGCTGCTCGTATCTTTGGTGACGGCTGCTGTGGCCGAGACTATTTTCAATATGGTCGATTTCGGGGGCGATGCCCACCAGTCCCTTATTGCGCTTACTGCGGCCATGGTCGCTATTATCGTTTGGGGCGTGACGGCGTGGTACTTCGGCATCCCCACCAGCCAGAGCCATTCGCTTATCGCTGGCCTTACCGGTGCGGCTATCGCGCTGCAGGGCGGTCTCGGCGCCATCAACGGTGGCGAGTGGATGAAGGTGGTCTACGGCATCGTGCTGTCCACTCTACTCGGATTCTTCCTGGGATGGCTGAACTCGAAGATCGTCGGGCGCGCTTGCCGCAACATGGACCGCACCAACACCACTAAAGTGTTCCGTTGGGCGCAGATAGTCTCCGGTGCGGGCGTGGCGTTCATGCACGGCGCGCAGGACGGTCAGAAGTTCATGAGCATCTTCATCCTGGCCATTACGCTTGCCACGGGCCTCGGCCAGCCCGATCAGATGGCGCTGCCCGTATGGCTCATGTTCCTCTGCGCATTGAATATGGGCATCGGCACGGCGGTGGGCGGCGAGCGCATCATCAAGAACGTTGGCGTGAAGATGGTGAAGCTGGAGCCTTACCAAGGGTTCGCTGCCAGCTGTGCGACGTTTTTCTGCCTTATGTTTTCCACTTTTGCCGGCCTTCCGGTTTCTACGACGCATACGAATACGACGGCTATCATGGGCGTGGGTGCGGCGAAACGTAAGAGTGCGGTAAAGTGGGGTATTGCGGTCGATATGGTGAAGACGTGGGTTCTGACGTTTCCTGGGTGCGGGTTGCTCGGGTTTGCGTTTGCCCACTTGTTCCTACTTTTCTTCTAAAGGAGTTGAAGAATGGCGAAGAAGCACAAGTTCGATTATTTTGACCAGTTCGAGAAGCTGTCCGAGTTGACGGTGAAAGAAGCCGATCTGCTCATCGAGGCCATCAAGGGCTTTACGGCGGCGGGAGACCTCAGGCCCATCATGGAGCGTGCCCATGAGATCGAGCACGAAGGCGACGAGATCAACCACGCTATCTTCCAGACGGTGGCTACCGATTTCATCACGCCCATCGAGCGCGAGGACATCATCGAGCTCGCCCAGTACCTGGACAACATCATCGACTACATCGAGGACGTGATGCAGCGCTTCTACATGTACGACATCCATGTCATGCATGAAGACGCGCTTGAGTTTGCCCGCCTCATCAAGAAGAGCTGCGAGGCGTTGGACAAGGCCATGGAGGACTTCCGCAACTTCAAGAAGTCAAAGACGTTCAAGCAGCTTATCATCGACGTGAATACATACGAGGAAGAGGCCGACCAGCTGTTCTTGAAGGTCATCCGCAAGCTGCACACACAGGATCGCGAGAACTCTATGCGCGTGCTGGTGTGGACGCAGATCTTCGATCGCATGGAGAAGTGCTGCGACTCTTGCGAGCACACCGCCGACTCCATGAGCACCATCCTGCTGAAGAACGTGTAGGGTTCCGGCGGCTTGCTAGCTGCCGAGCCACTCGACAGGGTTCCGGCGGCTTGCCAGCCGCCGAGCCGCCCGACGCTGCGAGGCGCTCTGGCACCGAATCTTGCCCCTTTCATGCTTGCCTTCGCGTACCAAAGTACGCTCAGCCGCATGACGGGGCAATCTTCGGCACCAGAGCGCCTCTCGCTGATTTACTACGCCAACCAGGTTACTGCGCCAACCAGGAAGGTTATGTTCACGCTTCGCGTGAATCGTCTCCGCTGCCGCCCTTGATGCGGCGCAGCTCGTCGCGATCAACCAGGATGTGGTCGCTGATGCGCTCGGCATTGCCGGACGCATCCGTCTCGGTAGCCTCCGCATCCAAGGGTGGCAGCGGCGAGGTGCTGCCTGGTGCGCGCCAGATGCGACGCAGACGCTCGTAGCCGCGCGACTTGCGGTCGCGGTCGCGTTTCACTTTGCCTTCGGGCGGGCGCACGCGGCGGGCAACGGATCTGACGGGGCGTGCGACGGCGCTGGTCACCACATCGGTGTAGTCGCGCGGCTCGCTGGTTCTCCATCCGAAGAACAACGAGGTGTAGCGCAGCAGCAAGACGATGGCCACGCAGGCAATGGCGGCGTACTGATCCAGGATATGGTTCTGCTTCATCAGCGCGTACACGATCGATCCGAAGAGCGCGGCCGATCCGTACAAGGTGCCGGCCTGAAATGCCTCCGGCTCGCGGTTCATGAACACGTCGCGCAGGATGCCGCCGCCCACAGCGGTAACGGTTCCGAGGATTACGGCGGGCACCACGTCCAGCCCGGCGGAAAGCGACTTCCCGACGCTGATCACGGCCCAGAGGGCTACCGATAGGTTGTCCAGCAGCGCGATGATGGGGTCCAGGTAGGCGGCCAACTTGCCGAAGTAGAATACGGCTACGCCAGCCGCGGCGCAGGCAAGCAGCAGCTGAGGGTTCTGGAACGCGTAGATGCCGTAGTTCTGCAGCAGCACGTCGCGCATAACGCCGCCGGCCAAGCCGGCGGTAAGCGCGATGCATACCACGCCGAAAATATCGTAGCGCGCCCGCACGGCGCTCATGGCGCCTGAGAGGCCGCCGGTCAGTGCAGCGGCGAGTTCCAGCCAAAAGGGTATGGTCAGGTCGACTTGGAGCATCGCGCTAGGCGCCGTGCTCGGCAGAGCCAGCGTTCGCGGGTTTCCCCGTCGCATCCACGACGTCGTCCCCCGGGGAGCCTTCTTTGCCCGAAATTCCCGCCGCGTCATCCTTCCGGAGGCTTTCTTCCTCCGCACCCCTCTGCACAGACGGCTTGCCGTCTTCCACCGACACCAACGTCGCCACGACGGGCCGTCCCGAGAAGTCCAGCTCGCCGGTCAAGGTGCGCGCTGCGTCCAGGTCGAAGCCTGAACGGGCGAACGCCTCGATGTTGGCCGCAGCCTTATCGAGCGCTTGCTCGTAGCGATCCCAGAACCCGTCGGTGCTCGTCGTTCCCGTGTGCGGGTCTTCCCAGGCTTTGTGCTCGTGATTGTCGTAGGCGCTTTCCGTCAGCTTCACGGGTCGATGGCTCATGGATTGATAGAACGAGAACGGCCGTGCCAGGCGCTCGATCCGCCCCAGGACGGCGCGCTTGCGCCCCGTGGGGGAGTGGAACAGCTTCTGCGCGCTGCGAAAGCCGCGTACGGAGGCGGCGAACATGTCTTGGGGGATAATGCGCCCGTACACGACGAGCGCCACATAGGCGTACATTTTCGATACGATGTCGAGCACGTGGTCGTCGGCCTGCAGAATCTCGCGCCAGGGGGAGAACGTCTCCACGGTCTCGCCGCGTTTCTCGAACAGCACGAGTTCATCCAACTCGCTTTCGATGGTGGCGTGTACTTCGGTGCCGTCGGCGCGTGAAAGCCCGGGCTCTCCGGCATCGCACAGGAGGTACTCGTTGAAGTACACCAGCGGGTGCATAAGGGAGTCCAGCGTATAGTGGCAGACGAACCCGAACGCGTAGGCGCGCCCGACGGGCAGGTCGTCTTCGTCGAGGATATCGAGGGAGTTCTTGAAGGCCGCCATGAGCTCGCTGGGCTTTTCGTTGTGCATAACGCTGCCAAGGCGGTTGTGTTCGCGCAGGCTGGGGTTGACTATCGAATAGAACAAGGGGTCTGGTCCTTGGTTACCCAGCAAAAACGCCTGCGCTTCGTCATGCGTACCGCCTACCGTGCGGAAAAGGCGGTCGTAGAGGTCCTGTCCGAAGAAATCGTGCGTGATGAGAGCAGGCATGGCAAGGCGCTCCGTTCCTGACGTTAATTTTTACCGGTGTCGCTTAGCGCTATCATATACAATGAGGCCTGACTTGTTAACCGTCGGTTTCCCAGTTGTGAATAGAAAAATCTGTTCGTTGGTGTTTCCGGCAGGCGAGTGCCGGCGAAAACCGTGTGGGTAGGCGGCGTGAGCGATAGACGAGCGGCAGGCGAGGTCTGCGGACGTTCGCGACGGGACGGCGATCGGGAGGAGGTGAGCGATGGCGCTCGGTAAGATGACGAAGCAGGAACGGAGCTGGGTGCTCTACGATATGGGCAACTCGGCGTTCATAATGCTTGCCACGGCGCTGATACCCGTATACTTCAAAACGCTGGTCGAGCCGGGTTCTTCGGTCGTGGTGGCATGGGGCTACGCCGAGACCATTGCCTCGCTGCTGCTGGCACTGGCCATGCCCATCTTGGGCAGCCTTGCGGACCTCAAAGGCAACAAGAAGAAGTTCTTCATCGGCACGGTGGGCACCGGCGCCATCGCCCTTGCCGCTTTGGGTATTCCGGGTACGGCGCTGGCTTTCCTGGTGATATACGTGATTGCTTCCATCATGCTGAACGGCTCGATGGTGTTCTACGATGCGTTTTTGGTGGATGCTACGTCTGAGGAACGCTACGACGAGGTGTCGTCGCAAGGTTATGCTTGGGGCTATATCGGTTCGTGCATTCCGTTCATCGCGTGTCTGCTTGTGGTGCTGGGGGGCCCGGCGGTGGGTATCTCCATGGACGTGGGCATGAAGCTAGCGTTTTTGATCACGGCGGTATGGTGGGTGGCGTTCAGTATCCCGTTGATTCGCAACGTGCATCAGACGCACTACAAAGAGCGTGCGACCAACCTGCTGCGCGACACGTTCTCAGGCCTCGGGCGCACGATCAAGCGCATCTTCAAAGACCGCAAGCTGCGTTTGTTCATGCTGGCGTTCTTCTGCTATATCGACGGCGTTCATACCATTATCAAGATGTCCACCAGCTACGGCACCGACCTGGGGATCGATTCCACCCAGCTCGTGCTGGCGCTGCTCATGACGCAGTTCGTGGCGTTCCCGTCAGCTCTTGTCTACGGTCGGCTGTCCGCGAAGTTCGGCACGAAGCGCATGTTGTTGGTGGCTGTTGCCGCCTACTTCTGCATCACGCTGTTTGCCGCGTTCTTCATGCGCGAGGCCCCTCAGTTCTGGATACTCGCCATCTGCGTGGGCCTGTTCCAAGGTGGCATCCAGGCGCTGTCGCGCAGCGAGTTCAGCAAGCTTATCCCGAAGGAGCACGCCAACGAGTACTACGGCTTCTTCGATATTTTCGGTAAGTACGCGGCCGTGCTGGGTACGTTGTTGGTTAGCGTGTTCACGCAGATCACCGGCAATCCTTCCGTGGGCGTGCTCTCGATAGCCGTGCTGTTCGTGGCAGGCTTTGTGCTTTTGTGGAAGATGCCGGAGAAGTAACGCTACTCTTCGGGGATCGGAGGACGGTTGATCACGGTATCGGATATTCTCGCTCTGACCGCGTTCGAGAACGTGAGGCTCGTCGCGCCGTGCGACGGGGGAGGTGCGCGCGAGGTGCGCAATGTGGGCATCCTCGATTGCCCGCCCGACTACAACGAGTACAGCGTGTACATGCCGCGCGAGCTTATCCTCACGAACCTGGGATTTGCCTACGGAAACCCTGACATGGCGGAGAAATCGCTGCTCACCATGATTCGGCGTGATGTGGCAGCCATCGCCATCAAGAGCGTGTACGAACCTCCTATCAGCGATCTCGTGCGTTCCGAAAGCGCCGCGCGCGGCGTGCCGCTCTATTTGCACGATGGGGCCTACTATGAGACGGTGGCCTACGAGTCGCTCGATCTGATCCGGCGCGATCAAGAGGGGCTCGACAAGGGGCGGATCGTCGACGAGCTGTTGGCCTCCCACGATGGCGACCGCACGCGCAAGCTGCTGCACGGCATCGCCGGGATGGGCGGCGCTCTGGTGCAGTGCTTCGCGCTGACCACGCCGACGACCGACAAGTGCTCGTTCTTTGCGACGGTCGATGCGGTCACGTTGCTGCTTGCCTCCGTCGCGGAAGACGGCAGTGTGGTGGAGTCGGTTTCCGTTTGCCCGTACCGCGAGCGCATCCTAGCCCTGGTATCCTACGGCAACGCCGGTATCGAGGAAATGGCCTCGATTGAAGAGCGTTGCCTTGCGCTCATTGCGGCTGCGGGCAACTTGCGCTGCGGCGTGGGCGAGGCGGTGCGTCCGACGGACGGGGACCTGACTGTTCACCAGGCGCTTACCGCGGCAGATGCCGTCGAGCGCGATGGCGTGCGGGCAGTTCGCTGGGCGGACTTGCATGCGGGGGCGTTCATGGACGCAGCGCGCTCGAACAGGTTGTTCATGAGCGCCAGTGCGCTGTACCGCTCGAAGCTCGCGCGCTACGACGACGTGCACGGCACGGAGCTCATGGTTACGGTCGAGGCGCTGGTGCGTGCTTATGGCGATGTTAAAACCGTGGCAGACGAACTGCACCAGCATCCTAACACCGTGCGTTATCGTGTGCGCAAGGCCAAAGCGCTCCTGGGTATGGCCGACCGGACGGATCGGGAGCTGCTGTACCTGCTTGACCTGGTATTTCTTCCCACGTTCGACAGCTCGAAGCAGTGTTTGCCCGGAAACGGCTAGGGGCGCTCGTCAGACGTCGAGCCGTTTGGCGACAGGGTGGGGTTCTCGCTTCCCTCCCCGGCAGCCTGCGGCGAGGCGGGATCCTCCCGTTTCGTACCCTGCGCCACCGTCTGTTCCTGGGTCTCCAGCGCTCCTGCCGCATCGTCGATGAACGGGGACGTGACCTTCTGCTTGCTCAAGAGGTTTACGATAAGGTACGCCACCAACCCCGATGTCATGCCGGCTACGATAGGGATAGAGCTTGCGGTACCCACCGTCAGAAAGCACCCCGTGACCACCACGGCGCTGACGGCAAGCGCGTACAGGCCCGCTTTGGGGCTGAACCGCTTCAGTACGAAGCTGGCCACGAGCGGCACAAACACGCATCCTGACAGATAGCCGTAGCTGATGTCGATGCCTACGAGCACGTCGTTGATCCAAAGGGCGCACACCATAACCACGACGCCGATCAGGAGCGCGCAGATGCGGGTGACGCCCATCTGGTTCGTCCGGTGGGGCTTGCGGTCGATGAAGCGTACGAACAAATCGTTGTACAGGATGGTTGATGCGGCCAGTATGGTTCCGCTCGACACCGACATGGTGGCCGCCATAGCCGCCGCCAGCACAAGTCCGCGCACGCCCACGGGCAGGAACGTGGTAACGCCGGTTACGAAGGCGTTCTGCGAATTGTCCAACTGGGGCAGCAACACCGCCACGCTCATGCCAATGATCACCGTGGCGAATGCGTAGAGGATGCTATAGGCACCCGCACAGATGGTGCCCGATTTCGACACTTTCTGGTTCTTCGCCGTGAATATCCGCTGCCAAATATCCTGGCCGATGATAAGCCCGGGCACGTAAAGCACAAGGTAGGCGAAGCTCTTGTCGAAGCCCATGCTGCCGGCTGACAAGTATGTCTCCGGCACCTTGCTCACGAGTGCGTCCCAGCCGCCCGCCGCCGAGATGCAGAAGAGGGGTGCCAGAATAAGGATGCCTACGGTCTTGATGGCGAACTGAACGATATCGGTCATGGTGACCGACCACATGCCGCCCACGAACGTGTAGAGGATGACGATGCCGCCGCCCAGCACCATGGAGAGCGTTGAGTCGATTCCCAACACGCCGTTGATGATGGTACCTATGGAGATGACCTGCACCACGCTAAGCGTGAGCGTGTAGATGAGGGTGAGCACGGAGCTGAATATCCGGGCTGTGGGGCCATAGCTCCCTTCTACTACTTCGTTGACGCTCAGGGCGCGCAGCTTGGACAGCTTGCTGGTGATGAGGAATCCGGCCAAGATGAGCCCCAACCCGATGCTCACGTTCAGCCAAATGCCCCCGAACCCGTACTGGTAGCCCAGCTGGGCGCTTCCCACCGTTGAGCCGCCACCGAGCGCGAGTGCCGCCATGCAGCCGAAGAACAGGGGGAACGATAACCGTCTTCCGGCTACCAGGTAATCCTCTTGTGTTTTGGTGAAGCGCATGGCAATGAATCCGATAGCTACCATGACGATGAAATAGAGCGCGATAATAACGTAGTCGATCGTTGCTAAAGCCATGCCGGTTCCTCCGCTTTATCCTCAATGCCTCGCCGAACGCTCGCGTTTATCGTATGCGCTTAGGTTGGCACACCTTTTGTACGACTGGACAAAGCGGAGGGCGAAAGATTTGTTCAGTCGTCCATAGGGGGGAATGTGCACCGCTTTGTATGATGCTCTCATGCCCGGACTGCCGAGAGGGGTCGCAGCGAAAGAAGCGATGTCCGTCGGGGATGGGTCATTGATGCATCCATGCAAACGATAGGAGCGGCACATGACCGAGTCAGTATTCCAGGGACGCAGTCTTCTCTCTACGAGGGACTACACCAAAGATGAGTTGATGTGGCTTATCGGATTTTCCGAGCACTTGAAGGACCTCAAGAAGCGCGGTGTTGCTCATCATTATTTGGAGGGCAAGAATATCGCTCTTCTGTTCGAGAAGACCTCGACCCGCACCCGTGCCGCCTTCACCACCGCCTGCTTTGATATGGGCGCACATCCCGAGTACCTGGGTAAAAACGACATTCAGCTGGGCAAGAAGGAAACGGTGCGCGACACCGCGCTTGTGCTGGGTTCCATGTTCGATGGCATCGAATTCCGCGGCTTTGCTCAGGAAAACGTCGAAGACCTGGCCAAGTACTCCGGCGTACCGGTATGGAATGGCCTCACTGACAAAGAACATCCCACGCAGATGCTCGCCGACTTTATGACCATGAAGGAGAACTTCGGAACGCTTGAGGGCCTGACGCTTGCTTATTGCGGCCAGGGTCGCAACAATGTGCAGAACTCCCTCATGATCACGAGCGCGATCTTGGGCGTGAACTACGTGAACGCTACGCCGAAGGAACTTGAGCCCGATCCTGAGATTTTGAAGGTGGCCCAGGCCTTCGCCGAGGTCAGCGGTGCCACCATTACGGTGACGAATGATCCTGTCGAAGCGGTAACGAACGCCGATGCCGTCTACGCCAACGTGTGGGCCGCTATGGGTGAGGAATCCCAGTTCGCAGAGCGCGTGCGCCTGCTGTCTCCCTACCAGGTGAACGCCGAGTTGGTATCCCACATCAAGAACCCCGACTGGATTTTCCTGCATTGCCTGCCGGCTTTCCACAACGCCGAGACCGATTATGCTGCCGACATTAAAGAACAGCACGGTATTTCTGCCATGGAGGTTACCGACGACGTGTTCTACTGCGAGCATGGCCGCCAGTTTGAACAGGCCGAGAACCGCATGCACACCATCAAGGCTATCATGGCCGCCACGCTGGGCGACCTGTACATTCCCTGCGTGTAAATCCTATTCAGTTTGTCTCCCTGCGAAAGGTGCGTTTGAGCATTTCGCAGGGGGCGCAAGGCACCTCGGGCAAATCGCCGCTTGGCGATGCCTTGGATCGGTGCGGCTTCGCCCGGTTTGAGAAGTGGCCTGAGCAGTGGTCTTGCTCTACCGCATGCATACATTTCACGCTTCTTCGGTAAGAAGAAGGGGTGGAAAAGAAAGGGGGTATCCATGACGGATAAACAGCCCGAGAAGGGCACCGAGAAGGGCAAGAAGAAATTCAAGATGCCGAATACCTACGTCATCTTGTTTGGAGTCATTTGTTTTATTGCCGTGCTGAGCTGGTTTGTTCCGGGTGGCGCCTACGACTTAAACGAGGCGGGAGATGCTATTCCGGGCACCTTCCATCTGGTTGAATCCAACCCACAGGGCCTTTGGGATGTGTTTCTAGCACCCATCACGGGCATGCTGGGGTCAGGTGCTATCAGCGGCGCTATTTCCATTTCGCTCACTATTTTGCTGTTCGGCAGCTTCCTTCAAATGATGGATGAAACCGGCGCGGTGAAGACGGCGCTCAAGCGCATTACCATGAAGAACCAGAACAATATGCATGTGCTCATTGGCCTCCTCGTGTGTATTATGGCGTTCTTTGGTACGTTGGAAGGTGCCTACGAAGAGGGCATCGTGTACTTCCTCATGTTCGTTCCGGTTATTTTGGCGCTTGGCTTGGATACTGTGGTGGCCGTCATGATTGTCGTGCTGGGTACACAGGCCGGCTGCCTGGCCTCCACGGTGAACCCGTTCGCCACGGGTATCGCGTCGGGTATTGCGGGTATATCCGCAGGTGACGGCATGGGTATGCGCGTGCTTATGTTGGTGGTGTTCACGGGGTTGGTTATCTTCATCATCTGCCGGTATGCCGACAAGATTAAGGCGCACCCCGAGAAGTCCGTGCAGTTCTTCCGTCGTGATAAAGACCTGATAGAGTTCCCGGTTTCCGAGAACGAGGATCTTACGCTGTCGGGTCGTCAGAAGGGCGCTTTGGGTATCTTCATCCTCACGTTCGCCATTATGATCGTCGGGCTAGTGCCCTGGACTTCTATCAATCCGGCTTGGACGTTTTTTGAGGATGCGGTAGCTTGGATTGGCATGACGCCTTTCTTGAGGGAATTGCTGGGTACTAATATCACGCCGTTTGGATCGTGGTACTTCCCCGAACTGTCCATGCTGGTCATGATTATGACCTTGGCTACCGGCATCATCATGCGCTACGATGCCGACAAGATTATCAACACGCTTATCGCAGGTGCTGCTGGTTTGGTGTCCACCGCGTTCGTCGTGCCGCTTGCACGAGGCATTCAGGTAATCATGGACGGTGGCCAGATAACCCCGACTATCTTGAACATGTGCGAGTCGACGCTTTCGGCTTTGCCTCCGGTGGCCTTCGTTATCGTGGCGCTTATCTGCTACTTCCTTATTGCCTGTCTCATTCCCAGCTCCACCGGTTTGGCGGCGGCAACGATGGGCATCATGGCATCGCTTTCGCAGTTCGCCGGTGTGGACGTGGCCATCATGGTAACCATCTACTGTATGGCGCTTGGCTTGGCCAAGATGATATCGCCCACCTCGATTGTGGTGATGACCTGTACCTCGGCTGCCCACATGAGCTACGGCGATTGGGTGAAGAGAGCCGCGCCCATTGTGGGATTCCTGTTCGTGGTGTGCTGCGTGTTCCTGTGCGTGGCGGTGGTTCTGTAGCTCTGGGCCGCAGGTGGGTGCGTGGGGCGCGCACCCACCCTCAAATCGCTTCCGCACGTGCGGTCAGCGGGCATTCATCCCTGTTTGCGCCCTCAATCGTACCGGTGCTCAACTGGTGCTCGTGCTCAAATCGTATCTATACCCTGTGAAAGTTAGGAGCAAAGTTATGTCTGAAGAAACAAAGGTAGAAGAAAAAGTATACGTATCAAATGCGACGAACGTGCTGAAGAAAGTCATGATGTGCTCGCCGCGCTACTACAAGTTCAACGGCATCAACGTGATTACGGCCGAGTGGATGGCCAAGGGCGACGCTGAGCAGAATGACGTGATGGTAGCTGAGTGGCGGATGCTCGTGGATGCCTTCAAGGCTAACGGCATCGAGGTTGTGGAAGTGGAGGCGCGCCCTGAGTTCGAGGTGATGACGTTCGCCCGCGACTACGGCTGCATGATCAAAGAAGGTGCCGTGATAGGTCACTTCCGCCACCCCGTGCGTCAGGTTGAGGCCGTAGCCTACGAGAACAAGCTCAAGGAGATGGGTGTTCCTATCGTGGCCCGCGTGAACGCTGGGTGCATGGAGGGTGGAGACTTTTGGATGATCGACGACCACACGCTGGCGTTTGGCCAGGTGGATCGCACCGATCAGGCGGGTGTTGACAACTTGCGCGATCAGCTGCAGAAGTTTGGCTACACCGTGGTGGGCGTGCCCTGCCCGCCGGACAACCTGCACCTGGACATGATCTTCAACATCGTGGCCCCGCAGGTGGCGCTGGCCTGCATCGACCAGCTGCCCTACAACTTCCTGCAAATGCTGAAGCGTCGCAATTTCGAGCTTATTCCGGTAGCCAGCGAAGACATGTACAAGCACGGCTGCAACGTGCAGTGCATCGGCAACGGCAAAGTGGTTGCTATCGAGAAGAACAAGCACATCAACGACAAGATGCGCGCGCTGGGTCTGGAGGTAGTGGACGTGCCGCTCGACCAGATTCTGCATGCCGGCGGTGGCCCCCACTGCCTCACGCAGCCCATCGAGCGCCCGTAAGCTTGCCTGAGATCATCGGTTTGGCTCTGTTGTGGGCCACAAGAAGAAACGAAATCTATCATGAAAATTCTTATCAGCGATTACCCTGATTCTCTGATGCCCGATCATGTGCTTGAGACACAGACGCTGCAAGAAGGCCTTGGTCAAGACGTAGAGATCGAAGTGTACGAGTTTCACGAGGAAAAGCGTGCCGAGTTTTATGAGCGCCTACACGATGCGGATGCCTTGCTTATGGCATTCCTTCCGGTTGATAAAGAGATGCTTGATAAGGCTCCCGAGTTGAAGGTGATATCCATCAACGCGACGGGGTTCGACTCGGTTGACCTCGACGAAGCAACCCGTCGCGGCATCGGCGTGTGCCCCGTGGGCGAGTACTGCACGCAGGACGTGTCCGAGAGCGCCATCGCCTACATGAACGCGCTGAACAAGCACTTCAAGTTCTACCAGAAAGATATCGACGAGCGCCACAAGTGGGACTATGCCGCTGCTCCTCAGTGGCCGCGCCTGAAGGACCAGACGCTCGGCCTCGTGGGCTTCGGCAAGATAGGGAAGTGCACGGCCGAAAAGGCGACGGGCCTGGTCAAGAACATCGTGGCATACGACCCCTACGTCGACGAGGCTGCCTTTGCGGAGCGTGGCGTGCAGCGCGTGGGCATTGACGAGCTGTTCGCGCAGTCGGACATCATCGTCAACCACATGTGCCTCACGGCCGAAAACGAGCGGTTCTTCGATGAGGCAGCGTTCGATGCGATGGTGCGCAAGCCTATCTTTATCAACCTCGGCCGCGGCCTGTGTGTGGATGAGGAAGCGCTGATTGCCGCGCTCGATGCGGGCAAGTTGCGGGCGTTCGGGGCCGACGTGCTGCTTGACGAGACTCCCGACTTGGCGAACCACCCGCTCGTGGGCCGCGACAACGTCATCATCACGCCCCATGCCGCGTTCTACTCCTCCACGTCCATCGAGGACTTGGAACGGCTTTCATGCCAGAACATCGTCCACTTCCTGAAAGGGGAGAAGGACCAGGTATTCAAGCTGGTCAACAACGTGTAGGTTCCGTTGGCCTACGGCCAACGGACGGGCTCGACGCTGCGGCTTCCCCCAGCACCCGACCTTGGCGCTTTTGTGCTTGCCCTCGCGTACCGAAGTACGCTCGGCCGCACAACGCGCCAATCTCGGGCACTGGGGAAACCCTCGCTGACTTAGGTGGACCCGTGAGTGGTTGTTCGCGCTTTGCGCGAAAAGCGAGTGATTCTGTATTTACTGAGAGAAAGGAACCCTCCCATGCCCTACATCAAAGGCTCCGGCAAGTCCGTCGTCATAGCCCTCGGCGGCAACGCCCTGGGCGACACGCCCCAGG